>JAXJDU010000001.1:0-3482 GCA_036301785.1 Acutalibacteraceae bacterium
CCGTAGGAATTGATTGCCTGGGGTAACACCCCTCGCAGGTTTTAAGGACAGAGTCCTTAACGCCTCAAGAATATTTAAAAATGCCATTGAAAATGGCATTTTTAGGAAAAATTAGGAGTTAAGGGCGTTGCCCTTAAAACCCACAAGGGCTTTGCCCTTTACCCAAAAGCCTTTAAAAAGGCTTTACCAAAACTTTAAGTTTTGGTTTGTGCGTGTCTTTATGTGACTGCGAAGCAGTCACATAAACTACAATTTATTAGTCACAACATAAAAAGTCCCGATCTTCAACAAGAAAATCGGGACTATAAATCGGGACTATAATTATTATAGATTAAGTTTTAAATCAACCAAAAACATTGTTGAATGGCTGGTCAGCATAAATTCTCTCGATAGCTCTTGCAAATGTAGGAGCTACAGGTAGAACTGTAAACTTATCAATCAGCTTTTCGCCTTCAACAGGTACAGTATCAAGCAGAACAACCTCAGAAATAACACTGTTCTGGATTCTCTCGATAGCTGGGCCAGACAGAACTGCGTGTGTAGCACAAGCTGTAACGCTCTTAGCACCGCCTCTTTCGATTAATGCAGCAGCAGCGTTGCATAGTGTACCAGCTGTATCGATCATATCGTCAACAAGAATAACCTTCTTGTCCTTAACATCACCGATAATATTCATAACCTCAGATACATTAGCCTTCTGTCTTCTCTTATCAACAATAGCAAGACCACAGCCAATTTTGTTAGCAAAGTTTCTTGCACGTGTAACTGAACCAAGGTCAGGAGAAACTACAATGTAATCATCCTGCTCGTTGCCTACCATAGCCTTCAGGTGGTCAGCCAGAATTGGAGCACCTAGCAGGTGGTCAACAGGAATGTTGAAGAAGCCCTGAATCTGGTTAGCATGCAGATCCATTGTAAGAAGTCTGTCAGCACCTGCAGTTGTAATAAGGTCAGCTACAAGCTTAGCTGAGATTGGATCTCTTGGCTTTGCTTTTCTGTCTTGTCTTGCATAACCGAAGTATGGCATAACTGCTGTAATTCTTGCAGCAGAAGCTCTCTTCATTGCATCAATCATGATAAGCAATTCCATAAGGTTGTTGTTTACAGGGTCACAGGTTGACTGTACGATAAAACATTCAGAACCACGAACAGACTCGTTAAGAGATACTGCGATTTCGCCGTCACTAAATGTTTTACACTCTGACTTACCTAAAGGTAAGCCTAAACCGTCAGCAATACCCTGTGCAACGGTTACATTTGAGCTACCTGCAAAAATCTTAATGTCCTTACCGTGAAAATTCATTTGAAAATCCTCCTATATCTTATCTACACATAGTGTATAATAAATTTACTGTATTAAATTAATACGGATATTTGCCGTATTTATTTTGTGCAATAGTGTTTAAATCTGCAAGCTGAGCAGGGTCGTTTGCACCTAGTACGGTGTCTGCTGATTCAGCAGTAAATGCACCTACTGTTTTGCCGTTTGCTAAAAGAAGCTTTAAAGCATCTGGCAGATAATATTCCTTAGCAGCGTTGTTAGCCTGAATATTATCAAGTACACTCAGAAGGTCAGCAGTGTTAAACCAGAAACCACCAGAGTTAACCTCGTTAATAGCAAGTGTTTCTTCGTCAGCATCCTTTTGCTCTACAATAGATTTCAGTGAGCCGTCCTCAGCTCTTACTATTCTACCATATCCTGTAGGATTTTCAACCCTTGCAGAAATAACTGTAGCACTGCTGTTTGTAGCAATGTGCTGGCTATATGCGTCACTTATAGTTTTGCTGTCCATAAATGGTGCATCACCGTTCAATATTATAACATCTCCGTTATTTTCAAGCAAGAAGCTTTTAGCCATCATAACAGCATGACCAGTGCCAAGTCTTTCTGCCTGATAAACAGAGCTAACAGTGTAATCTAATGTTGCAATGTATTCTTCAATACATTCTTTTTTATAGCCCTTAACTACACAGATGTTATCAACGCCACTTTTTCTCAGTGCATCAATAACCCATTGCAGCATAGGCTTATCCATAACCTCAGACAATGTCTTTGGTTTGTCAGACTTCATTCTCTTGCCTTCTCCACCAGCAAGAATTACAGCACATTTATTTGCCATATCGATTATCCTCCGATTTATTATGTATCTATATAATATGATTCAGAAAATGATTCAGAAAAATATTGTCAGAATCGAGCAATAATAATGTAACATAATATATAAATTGTAAGCATTTTACACGCAAGCATAAAATCCCATTGAAAATTTTATACCTATATATTATCTCATAGATAGAAATTTTTTCAACCCTTTTATGCTAAAAAATACAAATTTATTTATTTTAACAGTAATTTTTTCTTTTATCAAAAAATAATTAGTTTGTTTTTGCTTTTAATTATTGTATTGTTATAAAAAATTTGAAAATCTTATACGAAAATAAAGAAAAGGTATGGAAATTTATAAAAACATTTGATATAATAACTACTAGACTTGATATATAAAGTCAGCAAATTATGTACTGTACTATACAGTGCTGAATTAAATTTTCAGGAGGTATCTATTCCAATGAGCCAAAAGTATGTTTATCTTTTCTCTGAGGGTAATGAAACAATGAGAGAGCTTCTTGGTGGTAAGGGTGCTAACCTGGCTGGTATGACAGCTCTAGGTATGCCAGTTCCACAGGGCTTCACTGTTTCAACAGAAGCTTGTACTCGTTATTACGAGGACGGCAAAAAAATCGCTAGCGACATCGAGGAGCAGATTTATGCTGCACTAGCTGAAGTTGAGAAAATCAACGAGAAGAAGTTTGGTGACGCTAAGAATCCACTTCTAGTATCTGTTCGTTCAGGTGCAAGAGCTTCAATGCCAGGTATGATGGACACAATCCTAAACCTAGGTCTGAATGACGAGGTTGTTGCTGGTCTTATCGCTGGTAACTCAGCTCCTGAGTTTGAGAGATTCGTATACGACTCATATCGTCGTTTCATCCAGATGTTCTCAGACGTTGTTATGGAAATTTCAAAGAAGCGTTTTGAGGTTATCATCGACGAGTTAAAAGAGCAGAAGGGCGTTAAGGACGATATCGAGCTTGATGCTGAGGATATGAAGAAGCTTGTAGTTCTATTTAAGGATTACTACAAGGAGCAGAAGGGTGAGGAGTTCCCAGTTGATCCTAAAGCACAGCTAATGGCTGCTGTTAAGGCTGTATTCCGTTCATGGGACAACCCTCGTGCTAATGTTTACAGAAGAATGAACGATATTCCATATTCATGGGGTACTGCTGTAAACGTACAGCCAATGGTATTTGGTAACCTGAACGAGAACTCAGGTACAGGTGTTGCATTTACTCGTGACCCTGCTACAGGTGAGAAGGCTCTGTTCGGTGAGTACCTGATCAATGCTCAGGGTGAGGACGTTGTTGCTGGTGTTAGAACTCCAAGCACAATCGACAAGCTAGCTGAGGAAATGCCAGAGGTTTAC
>JAXJDU010000002.1:0-5911 GCA_036301785.1 Acutalibacteraceae bacterium
GTCCATACCTGTGTACTTGAGGTAAGCCATTGCATCAAGACCCTGTGAACGAAGACGCATATCGAACTCACGGATCATATCGTTAACCTTGTTTGTGTACATAACCTCAGGAACATCAGCCTCTAGCTTGTCGCATAGGATTTCGATAATCTGTCTTTCTGTATCCTCTTCTGACTCGTTCTGTAGTCTTTCAGCGATTTCCTTCTTCAGGTCTTCCTTGTACTCGTCAAGTGTCTCTTTGTCGCTTACATCCTTAACAAACTCATCGTCTACCTCTGGTAGCTCCTTAACCTTAATCTCGTGTAGCTTAATCTTGAACTGAGCAGCCTTACCAGCAAGCTCCTCTGCCTGATACTCCTCTGGGAATGTTACATCAATTGTAAACTCCTCGCCAACACTCTTGCCAACGATCTGATCCTCAAAGCCTGGGATAAACTGGCCACTGCCTAGTGTCAGGTTGAAGTTCTCTGCCTTACCACCGTCAAAAGCAACCTCATCAACAAAGCCCTCGAAGTCGATTACTACGATGTCGCCATTCTCAGCAGCTCTGTCCTCAACAGTTACAAGTCTGCTGTTTCTTTCTCTGATCTTCTCGATTTCAGCGTCAACCAGCTCATCTGTAACCTCTGTTGGCTTAGCAACAATCTTGATACCTGCATAGTCGTTGATAGCAACCTCTGGCTTAACAATTACAATAGCCTTGAATGTAAGACCATCTTTGCCAACCTCTTCTACAGATACATTCTCAACGCCTACAACCTCTAGCTTAGCCTCCATAACAGCCTCGCCTAGAGCCTCTGGATATACAGCCTCGATAGCATCCTCATAGAATACCTCTTCGCCGTACATCTTCTCGATGATAGCCTTTGGAGCCTTACCCTTACGGAAGCCAGGAATGTTGATCTTCTTAACCTCTTTACGGTAAACAGCGTTTACAGCATTGTTGAATACTTCAGCAGAAACCTCTACTACTACTTCGTGCTTATTTGTTTCTATGTTGTTTGTTGATTTTAAACTCATTGTACTTTTTCCTCCTGTACTGTTATGCAAAACAGTTATGCAAACTGCTCATATTATTATAACATAACTAGTATTATTTTTCTATACTTAAATACAAAAAATTGTAAAGTATACTACCTTACTAATGCTGGCATAAACCTTAAATTATCACTTGAAACAAGCTTGTAGCTTATGCCCTCAAATTCGCCCTGTACAGCCTTTCTGATAACATTTGTGCCATGCAGATGACCGTAGTAGCATTTTTTGATGTTGAATTCCTTAAGAACATCAAGTATTTCATTACATCGCTGGTCACCATATACTGGTGGATAGTGCAGAAACACCACAGGCTCAAGACCTGTTTTTAATGCCTCTGTAATAGATGTTCTTAGTCTGCCAACCTCTCGGTTAAGCACCTTTTTGTCGCTGTCGCTTTCGGCATCAAAAAACCAGCCTCTGGTGCCACATACAGCATAATTATCTACTGCAACAGCAGAATTGAAAACAATCTGAATAGTATCAAATTTATTTTCTGCCAGAAAGTTTTCTATTTTTCTTCGGGTTTCCCACCAATAGTCGTGGTTACCCTTAAGCAGTAGCTTTTTACCGGGTAAGTCGTTTATAAACTTAAAGTCCTCGTAGGTTTCGTGCAGCTTCATAGCCCACGAAATATCACCCGGTATTACAACAGTATCATCATCTGTTACCAATGCCCGCCAGTTTTTTTCTAATCTTTCTTCGTAGTTGTCCCAACCACCAAAGATATTCATTGGCTTGTTGGTAGAAAATGAGAGATGTAAATCTGCAATTGCAAATAACGACATCAGTTAATACCTAAAGCCTTCAGTACATAAGCAGGCATATCGTCTACTGCTGTAACATTGTTGAAGCGTACTTCCTTATCCTTTAGCTGTGCCAATGGTGCAGGAACCTCTACGCCTGTGATTTCATTCATCTGAGCAACCATATCAAACTCGCTCTCACAGATTTCACTCTGTGGAATAATTGAGCTTAATACGCTGTTAGAGAACTTATATGGGCTTGCAGTAGAAGCAAGAATTACAGGTGTTTCTTTATCGCCTGTTTTCTCAACATACTGTGCATAAACATCGATAGCAACAGCTGTATGTGTATCTGCAAGATAATCTGACTGCTCGTAAAGCTCTTTGATTGTCTTTTGTGTAGACTCCTCGTCACAGAAGCCACCAAAGAATTTATCTGATAGCTTGTCCATAATCTGGCTGTCTACTGTATATTTACCCTCTGTTTTAAGAGCTGTCATATATGACTTAACCTTTTCATCGTTACCATCTGAAAGAATGTAAAGCAGTCTTTCAAGGTTACTTGAAACAAGAATGTCCATTGATGGAGAGATAGTTGTATAGAACTTTCTGCCCTTATCGTAAACACCTGTGTTGATGAAGTCTGTTAATACATTGTTTGAGTTAGAAGCACAGATAAACTTCTTGAATGGAATACCCATAAGCATTGCATAGTAAGCAGCCAGAATATTACCAAAGTTACCTGTTGGTACTACTACATTAACCTCGTCGCCAAAAACGATTGAACCACTGTTAACAAGGTCGCAGTAAGCTGAAATGTAGTAAACAATCTGTGGCAGAAGTCTGCCCCAGTTGATTGAGTTTGCACTTGAGAAAAGCTTGTTGTTGCTTTGTAGCTTCTCGATAATCTCAGCAGTTGTGAAAATCTTCTTAACGCCTGTCTGAGCATCGTCAAAGTTACCCTCGATAGCACAAACATCAACATTCTTACCCTCCTGAGTTGTCATCTGACACTTCTGCATTGGGCTTACGCCATCCTGTGGGTAGAATACGATAATTCTTGTGCCGTCAACATCCTTGAAGCCCTCAAGAGCAGCCTTACCTGTGTCGCCAGATGTAGCAACAAGAATAACAGCCTCTTTGCCCTTATACTTCTTAGCAAGTGCCTTTGTAAGGAAATATGGTAAAATCTGTAGAGCCATATCCTTGAATGCAGATGTTGGGCCATGCCATAGCTCAAGAATATTCATCTTGTTGCCGTTAAGCTCAGCTGTAACCATTGGTGCAGGATTCTCTCCACCAAACTTCTCAGCTGTGTAAGCATTATCAACGCAATGTGCAACCTCTTCAGCTGTAAAGTCTGTAAGATAGTCTGCAATTACCTTTTTAGCTCTGCCCTTGTAATCCATTTTCAGCATAGCGTCAAAATCAGCCTTGCTGTACTTAGGAATTTCCATTGGAACAAACAAACCACCGTCGTTTGAAATACCCTGTGAAATAGCCTGAGCAGCTGAAACAACTATGCTCTTGTCTGTTGTACTGTTATAGTTCATAAAGATACCTCTTTTACAAATTTCTTCTACCCTATAATATATAACAAACAAATGCAAATGTCAAATATATAAGGTATAAAAATTGGAATTTTTGTGTGTTTTCGTCTGTTTTTTGTAATTTTCAGTTGAGTATGTCTATATAATGCTTCTTTTATCGTTATTTTTTTATCTTTCTCCTGATGCATATTCGTTCATGCAGATATCAATTACCTCTCGTGCTGGCTGTATCAACGAGCCTTCATAATTACATTTCCACATTACATCTCTGCACATATAACCATTTTCAGAAATGCTGTCTATAGGGTCACCACTTTTTATAGGGTTTTCGTTAGCAAATATGTAAGACAAAACATTGTAAGCGTGGTTTACAATCAGGTTAGGGTCTACACTGTGGAAATGATATTGAACATCTGGCAGATATAGTGTGTACATACCTAAGCTGTCAACAAGCATATCGTCTGTACCCTGTATGTTGAAAAATCTTACATTTACTGCAAAGTAAACAAATCTGCTTTCTCGTGGTATCTGGTGATTTCTTATCTCGTCAGCTGTAAACAGCTTGCCAGAAGCAGCAAAATAAACAGCCTTGCAATCCGGGTATATTTCTACTAAAGCCTCTAAGAAATCCATATCAAGCTCTGCACGCTCTTTATAATGCAAAGCAGCTGCAAGCATATCTGTAGCAAACACCTGATATTTACAGGTTGATAATATTTCTTCGCTGATTTCACAGCTCCACATCTGGCTACGCTTCAAAACATCTATTTTTGACTCATCAAATTCGCAGCAATCTGTAATCATCAGTGTTGGCGAAACAGTTGCGTCTTTAAATTCTGCTTTGTATTTTTTTACTGCAAAGCCAGCTCCTTTTTCATCATAAGAAAAATTCTCGACATCTCCTAAATGCTTCTGCATAATTGAATTCATTACAGCCTGCTGTGGCATAGGACAAGGCTTATCAAACAGCAGCTGTATCATAAAAGGGCCACCTGCTGTAGCCTCTTCGTTTAAATCCTGCTTAAGCTGATTGTTACTCTCCATTTTAATAATACCCTTTCTTTTTCTGTCAATATTTTTAAAAATGCAGTCTTTCAAGAACCGGATCATTTATTTTATGTTTAAAATTAAAATATGATCTGTTTATTCTGTCTTCGATATCATAATAAATATTCATATTGAAATTTACGCAATATTTTAAATACTCATAATCTGAGCTTATGTAGTAATATCTGCTCTGCCCAGCTCTGATTACCTCCAGATAATCCTCCCAGTATGAGCCTTTGCGATAAGACTCAGCATATTCACTTAAAAACGGCTTCAGTGCTTCACATACCTCACCATCTGTTAACATTCCACTTGTTACGCTCAACAGCTTTTCTGATATAACAATATCCGATTTAACCTCTGCTATCAGAGCGTCACCAAGCTCATTTTTGAAGCTTTCACTATAATAATCATTTTTAATAATCCATATAACAAGATATAAAACCCAGTTAAAGGCATATTCAAAGATTAAATCGTTGTCAGACTCTGTAAGGAACTTTTCGTCTTTGTTAAACTTTTTACAATATTCAGGTATAGTGTCAACAAGGCTGTCCTCTGTGCTTAAAATAAATAAGCTATTAAACCCCGATATAAAACTGCTCTTCTGTGGATTTTTAGCAAGGTTAGCTATTGCATGAATGACTATAAAAATCAATACACTAAAGCCTAAGAATATAGCCGGGTAAAGAACCTTCATTAAAATAAGCAGAAGAACCCAGAACGCCGTCCATGCAAGCCACAGCTGCATAAAGAAGCCAGAGAAAAGCACCCATTTACACTTTTTTACTGCACGCACAATACCTGCTACTGTTACCGTAAGTGCTGCTACAGCGTGAACAGCCATTATAATTAAAAAATATAAAGGTACATAATCTGCAGAATCTACCAGATATATAGCTATACTGAGCACAGCAAAAATCAGGTACGCAACCGAAGCAAGCATACCTATACTTAAAAATGTTATTCTTAAAAACTGCTTCATTCTCTATCCTCTTTTTCACAAATCACAATTAAAGCTGGTCATACTTCTTTAAAAATTCAACTGCGTTGCTATAAAACAGCTTTTCAAGCAGTGCTTCGCTATAATTCTTTGAAAGCAGGTATTCATACAGGTCTGCCATGCTTTCTGCACCCTTTATGCAGTCAGGCATATCGGCACCGTCAAAGTCGCTGCCCAGTGCAACTACATTCTCGCCACCTAGTGACAGAAAATGCTCTAAATTCCTATGAATATGAGAAAAATCTGCGTTGCCGTCATCTGCAAGAAAGAATCTGTAAAAATTAAGACCAACCAAGCCACCTATTTTACATATGTACTTAAATTGCTCGTCTGTAAGATTACGCATATGAGAGCATATTTCTCTTGAATTTGAGTGAGTAGCAACAAATGGCTTTTTAGCAAGGCTGGCTGTGTCCCAGAAAACCGGCTCGCTTGCGTGGGATACATCAACTATTATTCCGTTTTCTTCAAGCTGTGGTATTACCCTTTTGCCAAACTCTGTTAAGCCCTTTGGGTTTTCGCATTTTATACCA
>JAXJDU010000003.1:0-2124 GCA_036301785.1 Acutalibacteraceae bacterium
AACTACTATTTAGGCTAACTGCTTTTAACAGTTTCCCCATAGTATAATTATATATTATTCGGGTTTGTCTGTCAATATAACCAATATATTATGTGTTTGTTTAGCTAACGCTTTTTGCGTTAGCTAAAGTTGTTTTTGTGAGTCTTTAGTATAAGCTTTAAAATTTATTAACAACATATTCATATAATCGAATTATACTGTAATTAACAGAAATGCTATAGTTAAAAAATGCTATAAATTAAATGGTGGTGGATATATAATCTGTAGGGTGTTATATTGACATTTGCTGAAAATAGTTTAAAATAGATATTATAGAAAATGGGTAAAAAGTGGCTTGTAGGCATGATTTTTTACAGGCTGTTTTCAGGGACATATTTATTTTAATTGAATGGGTGAGATTAATTGTTTCAGATTTTTAAAGAACACAGTGGCTTCTGGGGTCAGATTGTAAGACTGGCTAAAAACGAGCTTATTAAAACCTATAAGGGTGCTGTTATTGGCCCGTTCTGGGCAGTTGTAAAGCCGTCGTTTACATTGTTTGTGTATTGGTTTGCCTTTTCGCTTGGATTCAGAAAGGCAGGCAATGTAGAGGTTTTTCTTAACGGCGACACAGTAATATTCGACAGATTTTTGTTTATGCTTGTTGGATTTATACCATGGTTTTTTATGCAGGACAGCATTATACATGGTATGAAGTCTATACGAGTAAACAGGCATTTTGTAACTAAAATATCATTCCCTGTATCTACTATTATGACATACACCCTGCTGTCAAAGCTTTATGTTCACCTTATGCTTTGTGCAATAATGCTTGTGCTGGTGGTTGTGCTTAATGGTATGCTTACGCTGTATGCTTTACAGCTTTTGTTGCTTGTGCCGTTAATGTTTATTTTCTTCTTGTTCCTGTCGTGGACAACTGCACCAATGGGAGCCTTCAGTGCCGATTTTGACAATATGGTAATGTCTATAATGACTGGTATTTTCTGGCTTTCTGGTATTATGTATAATTCGTATGATATGAACAGCGAGATACTTAACAAGGTAATGCTGTTAAACCCTATTAACTTTTTTGCAAATGGCTTCAGAAAGGCTGTGCTGTATAATCAGTTTATCTGGAATGACCCGTTAGAGCTTGGTATATTTGTTGCAGAGCTTGTTGTGCTGTTCTTCATGGGAATGTACAACTATAACAGACTACGCAAGAAGATTCCTGATGTATTGTAATTAGAAAGGTAGATTGCAATGGCAGAAGCAAAAACAATGATTAAATTTGACGGTGTGTCAAAGGATTATATACTGTTTAAAAACGACCGGGAGCGTTTTAAGTCGTTATTCTTCAAGCCGAAGAATGCTAAGCACCATATGGCACTTAAAAATGTTTCGCTAGAGATATTTGAGGGTGAAAGCGTGGGCATTATCGGCGATAATGGTGCTGGTAAGTCTACCTTGCTGAAAATGATTACAGGCGTTGCATTCCCTGACAGTGGTGAGGTAAGTGTAAATGGCTCGGTAGCAGCGTTGCTGGAGCTTACAGCTGGCTTTGCACTTGAAATGTCAGGCAGAGAAAATATATATCTGCGTGGCTATACACTTGGACTTAAGGATAACTATATTAAAGAAATAGAGCCTAAAATAATAGAGTTTGCAGAGCTTGGCGATTATATAGACCAGCCGGTAAGGACATATTCAAGTGGTATGAAAATGCGTTTAGGCTTTGCTATAAATGTTAATATCGACCCTGATATTCTTGTTATAGACGAGGCTTTAAGCGTTGGTGACGCTACCTTTAAAAAGAAATGCAGAAACAGAGTAGGCGAGATAATCAAGGATGGTAAGACTGTGCTGTTTGTAAGCCACTCTAAAGAAAGTGTAAAGGAAATGTGCCAGAAGGCTATATACCTTAAAAAAGGCGAGGTAAGATTTGCCGGAGATGTAAATGAAGCATTTTTAGTGTATGAGGCTGATAAAGCTGAAAAGAAAAAGAAATAATAAAAATATATAAGGTAGGATTTCAGACTGAAACAAATTGGAATTTGTTGGTTAGTTACGCACAAACCAAAACTTAAAGTTTGGGTAAAGCCTTTTTAAAGGCTTTTGGGGTCGAGGGGTAACACCTCTTGCAGG
>JAXJDU010000004.1:0-5562 GCA_036301785.1 Acutalibacteraceae bacterium
TAATAGCTCATGTTGACCACGGTAAAACAACATTGGTAGACCAGCTTTTACATCAGAGTGGTATTTTCAGAGCAAATGAGGCTGTAGAAGAGCGTGTAATGGACTCTAACGACCTTGAGCGTGAGCGTGGTATTACTATTCTTTCTAAGAATACAGCAGTTATGTACAATGACACTAAAATTAATATTGTAGATACACCAGGTCACGCTGATTTTGGTGGCGAGGTTGAGCGTATTCTTATGATGGTAGACGGCGTTTTGCTGTTGGTTGATGCTTTCGAGGGTTGTATGCCACAGACTCGTTTTGTACTAAAAAAGGCTCTTGGTTTAGGCAAAAAGCCTATAGTTGTTGTAAATAAGATAGACCGTCCAGGTACAAGACCTCAGGAGGTTGTTGACGAGGTTTTAGATTTGTTTATAGACCTTGGTGCAGATGATGACCAGCTGGAATTTCCTGTTGTTTACGCTTCAGGCAGAGAAGGCTATGCTTCACTTGATCCGTTCGAAATGGGCACAGATATGAAGCCATTGTTCGAAACAATCATAAACGAGGTTCAGCCACCAAAGGGTGATTTAGACGGCCCTATGCAGATTCTGTTTTCAAATATAGATTATGATGATTATGTAGGCAGAATAGGTATAGGCAGAGTAGAGCGTGGTACAGTTAAAAATGGCCAGACTGCTGTGCTTTGTACACGAGAGGGTACTACAAGAAGCGTAAAGATTGCAAAGCTTTATCAGTTTGAGGGCTTAAAAAGAGTAGAAACAGAAACAGCTCAGCTTGGTGATATTGTATGCGTATCGGGTATTACAGACCTTAACATAGGCGAAACAGCCTGTGCACCAGACGCACCAGAGGCTCTGCCATTTGTAAAGATTGATGAGCCTACAGTTTCTATGATGTTTATGGTTAATAACTCACCATTTGCAGGTAAAGAGGGTAAATATGTAACCTCAAGAAATATTCGTGACAGACTGTTTAAAGAGGTAGAAACAAATGTTGCAATGCGTGTAGAAGAAACAGACTCAGCTGATACCTTCAGAGTATCAGGCAGAGGTGAGCTGCATCTTTCTGTACTTATTGAAACAATGCGTAGACAAAATTATGAATTTCAGGTTTCTCGTCCTACTGTTATCTTTAAAGAGATCGACGGTCAGAAGTGCGAGCCTATAGAAATGCTTATTATAGAGGTTCCATCAGAATATGTTGGTGCTGTAATCGAAAAGCTGGGCTCCCGTAAGGCAGAGCTTGTAGACATGGGTACAAGAGAATCTGGTATTACACATATAGAATTCCGTATTCCTGCAAGAGGCTTAATGGGATATCGTAGCGAGTTTTTAACAGATACAAACGGTAATGGTATTATGAACCATGTATTCGACAGCTACGAGCCATATAAGGGAGAAATCATCAGCCGTCATCAGGGCTCACTTGTAGCACACGAAACAGGTGACACAACTAACTATGGTCTGTTTGCTGCACAGGACAGAGGCAGATTATTCCTTGGTCCTGGTGTGCCTGTATACGAGGGTATGATAGTTGGTGCAAGCCCTAAAAATGAAGATATTACAGTAAATGTATGTAAGAAAAAGCACATCACAAATACACGAGCTTCAGGCTCTGATGACGCTTTAAAGCTTACACCTTGCTCACCTCTTAGTCTTGAGCAATCTCTTGAGTTTATCGCAGATGATGAGCTTGTAGAGGTTACACCAAAGAGTGTACGACTAAGAAAGAAGATTCTTAGCAAAGAGCTTAGAATGAAGCAGGCAAGCAAGAAAAAATAATATAACCAGTTTTAATTAAGTTATTTCAGCTTTCGTAAATCGAGGATGGTTTTTAGTGGATTTTGTAATTTTAGACCTTGAATGGAACGGGTCCTATAGTAAGAAGCTTAAGGGCTATATAAACGAAATATTTGAATTTGGTGCAGTGCGTGTCAACAGCGATATGCAGGTTACAGACACCTTTTCCATGCTTATAAAGCCACAAATCGGCAAAAAAATATCCAGCAGGGTAAAGGAGCTTACTCATATTGATGTTGAGGAGCTTTCTAATACTACCAACACATATAATCATGTTATAAAGGAATTCAGTGTATTCGCAAAGGATGCTGTAATTTTAACATGGGGTATTACCGATATTCACACTCTTATAGTTAATAACGAATACTATAATAAAACTAAAAAGCTTTCATTTTTAAACCAATATATAAATCTGCAAAGCTATTGCCAGAATTGCATGGACAGGGAAGACCCATCTAAGCAAATGGGGCTTTCTACAGCAGCAGAAATTTTAGGCATAGAGTTTGGTGACGACAATCTTCACAGAGCCTTAGATGATAGTATATTGTCTTATAAGTGCTTCGCAAAGCTATATGATGAAGCTAAGGTTAAAAGGTTTATAAGAGAAGCTAACAATGATTTTTATAATCGTATATGCTTCAGGAATGTAGCAATTACAGATTTCAGCAATCCTCTTATAGATAAAAAGCAGTTTTATTCAGTATGCCCACAATGTGGCAGAAAGGGCAGACGCTTAACAAAATGGTATGTAAAAAACAAGGGCTTTCGCTCTACCTTTCACTGCGACTACTGCAATTTAAAGTTTAATGGTAAGGTTGTATTTAAGCTGAAATATGAGGGCGTTGAGGTTAAGCATGGTTCAAATGTTTATGTAGAGCCAGAAGACAGAGTAACTGAAAAAAATAATATATAGCATAAAAGCAGTTATAAAAGGAACGGTAATTTAAATCGTTCCTTTTATAATAAACATACTTTGATTTATTTTGAATAGAAACAAAAACAAAGACCTCCGTAGCATAGTGTTACGGAGGTCTTTGTATAAAAACATTATAAAATAAGCTTTGGGGACTTACTTTATTTACTTGATATTTTTAATACAGAGGTTATCTGTATCAAATAAACATAAATTTAATTAACAGCCTTAAGCTGCCTTGAATGTAAAGCTGCCATCAACAAGGTCACATTCCACGCTGTTACCAGCCTGAATTTTACCCTGCAGGATTTCTTCGCTGATTTTATCCTCAATATTAGATGTAATAGCACGCTTCAGTGGTCTTGCACCATACACAGGGTCAAAGCCTACCTTGGCAATATGCTTTACAGCGTTGTCGGTAAAGGTGATTGTAATATTCATCGCCTTTAATCTTTTTGTGAGGGTATCAAGCATAAGTGTAGCAATTTTTTCAATTTCACTGTCAGATAGCTTTGTAAATACAATAGTATCGTCAACTCGGTTTAAAAATTCCGGACGGAATGTCTTTTTAAGCTCGCTCATAACAGTTTTCTTTATTCTTTCAAATTCGCTTTCTGCCTTGCTTTTATCGCTGTTAATCGCAAAGCCAAGCTCGTTCAGACTGTTCTGATTTGTAATATATTTAGCACCTATATTAGATGTCATAATTATTATTGTGTTTCTGAAATCTACTGTTCTGCCCTGAGAGTCTGTCAGTCTGCCGTCATCAAGAATCTGAAGCAGCATATTAAATACATCAGGGTGAGCCTTTTCGATTTCATCAAACAGCACTACAGAGTATGGGTGTCGTCTTACCTTTTCTGTCAGCTGTCCACCCTCGTCATATCCAACATAGCCAGGAGGTGAGCCAACCAGCTTAGAAACAGTGTGCTTTTCCATAAACTCAGACATATCAAGTCTTATCATGCTGTTTTCATCGCCAAACATAGCCTCTGCAAGTGCCTTACAAAGCTCTGTTTTACCAACACCGGTAGGGCCTAAGAATATAAACGAGCCTATTGGTCGCTTAGGGTCTTTCAGTCCCACTCTGCCTCGTCTTATTGATTTAGCAACAGCTGCTACTGCTTCATTCTGTCCTATTAATCTTTTGTGCAGTATATCTTCCATTTTAAGCAGTCTTTCGCTTTCTTCTTCTGTAAGCTGTGCAACAGGTACACCAGTCCAGTCAGATACAACACTGGCAATATCCTCGGCTGTAACCTTGTTTACAGCGTCGATTTTTTCTTTTTTCCATTCATCCAGTGCCTGCCTGTGCTTTTCTCGTGCTGTTTTTTCTTTATCTCTCAGGCTTGCAGCCTCTTCAAATTTCTGTGCATTTACTGCTGCACATTTTTCTGCTTCAAGCTGTTCAATCTCTTTTAGCAAAGCCTTAATTTCATCTGGCTCGGTATGCTCCTGTAATCGTACCTTAGAAGCCGACTCGTCTATAAGGTCTATAGCCTTATCAGGTAAAAATCTGTCGTTGATATATCTTGAAGATAATGTTACAGCTGCATTAATAGCCTCGTCGGTGATTTTTACCTTGTGGTGTGCTTCGTATCTGTCACGCAAGCCCTTAAGAATTTCAACAGCCTCCTCTTGAGTAGGCTCGCCAACAGTAACAGGCTGAAAGCGTCGTTCAAGTGCAGAATCCTTCTCGATAAACTTGCGATATTCATTCAGTGTAGTTGCACCTATTACCTGAAAATCACCTCTTGCCAAGGAGGGCTTTAAAATATTCGCAGCGTCAGATGAGCCCTCGGCACTGCCAGCACCAACTATTGTATGAAGCTCATCTATAAACAGAATTACATTGCCAGCGTCCTTAACCTCGTCTATAACAGCCTTGATTCTGTCCTCAAAATCTCCACGGTACTTAGTGCCTGCTATCATGCCTGTTAAATCAAGTGAGAATACTCGTTTATCCTGTAATAAATCTGGTACATCGTTATTGGCAATTTTCAGAGCCAAGCCTTCTGCAACTGCAGTTTTACCAACGCCAGGCTCGCCAATAAGGCAAGGATTGTTTTTTGTTCTTCGTGACAAAATCTGAATAACTCTGTCTATCTCTACCTTTCTGCCAATTACCGGGTCAATTTCTCCTTGTTTAGCTTTTGCAGTAAGGTCAATGCCGTATTTATCGAGTGTATCTGTTTTTGTGTGTGATTTTTTAGCTTTGCCTATATTATTCCCGATTTCGTTGCCAATGTTATGCTTACCACTTGTAAGCTGTACTCGCACACTCTCTATAATCTCTGATGGTGTTGTACCAGCGTCAAGAATAATTCTTACAGCATAGCTTTCAGAGTCGTCAAGCAAAGCAATAAGCAAATGCTCTGTACCAACATAGGAGTATCCGTGTCTGTTAGCTATAACCACAGCCATCTGTATTACTCTCTTACTTCGTGGTGTAAGGTCGTTGGTAGTAAGTTGTGTCATACTTCCTATACCTATTTTTTCTTTGATGATATTTTCAATTGATTCAAAATAAATTCCTGAATTACTAAGTGCCACATAAGCCACACCAGTATCTTCCTGTAACAGTCCAAGCAAAATATGCTCTGTACCAATGTAAGTATGACCCAGCTGCTGTGCATTTTCAATTGCATAGTTCATAGCCTTGTTAGCATTATCAGTAAAACCATTAAACTTATACATAAACCATACCTCCAAATTTTAATCTTGAATTTATTTCGGGGTGATAAATTGTAGTTTAGCAGGGGCTTTGCCCCTGCACCCCACCAGCCTTTGAAAAGGCTGGACCTAAACTTTACGCTTTAGTGTCTGCTACGCAGTCACTAAAGA
>JAXJDU010000005.1:0-22729 GCA_036301785.1 Acutalibacteraceae bacterium
AACCGCATTACAATCAGGTTTTTTGCAAATTTATAGAATTACAGGGTTTGAAGCCAAACGGCTTTAAACCCTGTTTTTTTATTTTCAACATTGCAAATTTTCAACATTTTTTCAACATAAAGTTCTAAACACCTAGGAAATAAGCCATTTTTTCAAAAAAGATATGCAGAAAAAACTCTCTCATATCTTTGATTTTTAAAAAAAGATATGTAGAAAAAACTTCCTCATATCTAAAATCACAGAATATAAAAGAATAACCGAAAAGAAAATTCTCTTCGGTTATTTTGATTAGATATTATTCAATTTGTTTGAGAGTTCTTTTATCTCTTCTGCTGTTAGTGATTTTAGAATACCTTCTACATTTCTTTTAGAATTTAGTTTATCTATTACCTGATTGAACACACGCTCTTCCAAGTGCATATACATTTGTGTGATAGTTGCCTGTTCTTTGTGTCCCATTATGCTTTTGATGATGTATTCCTCAAAGCCTAATGAACGCATTCTGGAAGCATAGGTGTGTCGGAGAGAATGAACATTAAAGGTTTCTGAAATGACTTCGTTGCCTTCATAACCATGAATTTTTCTGCTTGCATACTGCATATTACCTGAATTAAAATGTTCTCCATTATGTCTACGAAAAACGAAATCTAATTCATAACCAATTCCTGCTTGATTAAGAATACCATTCTCATAATCATCTGCCTCTGTTCTAGTTGCTCTTGAATTAAAGGAAGTAAAATCTGTAAAATAAACAGGAGCAGTTCTGCGAGTATAATAATATCTCTTAAATTTTTCTCCATATTTTCTACGGTTAGCCTTTTGGCTTTCAAGTTCATCTTTAAGTAAATCTTCTATTTCTGTTGTCATAGGGATAGCTCTGCAACTCTCATATTTTGGATTACTTATATAAAAATTAAAATTGTTTAGAATAGGATTTTCACTTATTAATTGCTGTTCCCATTCATTTGGAGTAAAACTTTTTGTTCTTCTTTGCTCTTGTCTAACAAGATATATAGTGTGCTTATCAAAAGAAATATCTCTCCAATCAAGTGCAAATACTTCTCCGACTCTTAATCCAAGTTGTTCCATCATTTTAAAAGCAAGGTGCTGTAATGTTCCTTTCGGATAGAGTTCATAAATCTGGTCAAGCACTTCGGTGGTTATAGCATTTCTAATTTGACCTGTTTTTACTTTATTTGGTTGTTTTCGAACATTATGCAACGCTGCTGTTGAAACTGGATTTTTATATATGTACTCTTTTTTAACAGCATACTCAAACACTTGCTTTAAAAGAGCTCTGACATTTTGTAGAGTACAGTTTGATATTGTCGAGTTCATATAAATATCATTATTAAGAAAACTTTCAATATCTGTCGTTGTTATATCGGCAATTGAAAAATTTCCGAACTTAGGAATTATTATGTTTTTAAATAACTTTTCATATCCATACATACTGCTTTCTTTAACCAAAGGACGCTTGTATGGTATCCAAATATCCTCTATGTAATCTGAGAACCTCATACGAGAAATTTTATTGTCTGTTTTAGTTATTTCAGGTGTAAAACCTTTGTAGAGCTCATCAAAGTATTGTTCTCCTGCTTTCATAGCACTTGTCTTTGATAGAAAACCACTTTTTGTAGCAAATTCTCTTTTACCATCTTTCGTACGATATGGCATTTCAAAACGGTAAGACCAAGTTGTTTTACCATCTTTTCTTTTGTATTTAGATTTGAACACATGAACGACTCTTCTAGTATTATTTGTATTATTCATAATAATCTCCTTCTTATGCTATTTGAAGAGCAAGCGTATAGTGATGCTCTGGATTCTTAAAGTTAATGAACTGCCCTTCATTTTCCTTTAAGAAGTTAGCAAGTGCATCATGTCTTACTTTAAGTCCTCCAATATTTATAGCTGGAAGACGATTAGCACGGATAAGAATATATACTCTATCCTTACTAATGCCTAACAACTCTGCAACTTCTCTTACTGAATAAAGTTTTATGTCATTGGTTATATTAAGGTTCATAATTTTCTCCTTTACTCTTTAATATACTTATGATAAAATTAATAAAAAATAGTTTTTTAAACTCTATATCTACAATAGATTGATATTTCAATCAAGAAAACATGTGATAAAATAGTAACGATAGAGAAAACAGTTTACCCTTTAATGTGTTGTTAGTGTATCATATGTTATAAATAACGTCAAGCTAAGTATTATTTATAATTGGAGGGTGTTAAATGAGTATTGATGCTGCATACGGTTTTATTAATACTAATAGAAGATATACAGAAGAAGAAATAAAAAATACTTCAACTTATAAACAGCTCGAACAATTTCTTGTTCCAATAGTTATTGATGTACATTGGAATCCTGAGAAAAGAAAAGAGTTAAACCGATTGATTGATGAAATGGATAATAAGTCGTATTTGTTTATGTATTCAATAGATACTCTTCTCAAAGGAAAAAACAATGGCATAGATTACTATAAAAGAATTCTTGAAAAGGGAATTAATTTATTAATCCTTGACCAAAGTAGTAGTTTTTTGAAAATATCTCCTTTTTCTACTTTTGGACTAGAGTACTTTGAAGAATATTTGGATGTAGAGCGAAATAGAGAAAAAGAATCTGAGTTAATAGAATTTACCGAAGATTATAAATCAGTAATAGAAACTGAAAAATCATACTCAAAAGATGAAAAGCGAAACAGGGAAAAGTTATCTGAATTAATAGAATTCGCTAAAGACTATAAACCAGTAATAGGAACTGGAAAATCACACTCAAAAGCAGAAATCACAGAAGATTTTGTTAAGTTGTATTTTGAATACGAATCTTATCGTATCACAGAAGAGATTTTAAAGAGTCGATTACCAAGTATAGGAATACAAAACAAGCAAACATTTATGGCACTTTGTCGTGAATATGAAAAGCATCTGCTGTATCCTACTCATGTTGACGAATATTCCTATGTTGATTCAAAGTTTTTAAAGTTGCCAAAAAGAACTGGAAAAATCCCATCTGAAATGGAAGAGATACTACGCTTATCTAATTTTCATAAATCAGGAGATGACCTTGATGACCGAATAGATAAGGTGCTTCGTCGAAAACGAATTCGTGGATATTCGGGAATAATTAAACGTTGGGAATTAGCAATGCGTAAAGTTCCTAAACCAAGAAAGCCTGATAATCGTGAAGTCGAAGATATTGGGTTTCAGCTTACTTGGGAATATAAAATTTCAACTTGAACAATTAATTGATGCAGAGAACAAGATTTGTTCTCTGCATTTTTTATTTGAAGGCTGTTTAGCAATAATTTGCAAACAATCTGAACAACATTTACAGTCATAGCATTTCCACATTGCGATAATAATTTATTTGGGCTTATATTAGCAGCCTTTGCTTTATATATAAACTCTCTCGGAAAACCTTGTAGTAGTAATGCTTGATAACCATTAAGCTTGTAAAGATTTTTTTGATATACATAAAATAATCCGTGATTACCCCTTCTCAGTGTTGGGATTTTTTCTCGGTATAATCGCATATCGCTATTCCTTCTGTCTATAATCAAATAATCTTCACTTAGAAGCTCTTCTTCAATAAACTTACCTTTATTTTTATCCGTATTAAGATAACGTTGCCATGACTTATTGTATATACTTATAGGTTCCCCATGAAGTTCATCTAAACAGTTTTTTAATGTTAAATTTAAAGTGATATTGGTGTTCCACTGAATCGGTGTGTGTTTAACGTCTTTTCTTATTCCAACAATATATACCCTTTCTCGTGATTGAGGAACTCCAAAATCAAGGGAATTAAGAACCTTCCAATACACATCATAACCTATTTTATCAAGCTCTGATAAAACAGTGTTTATAGAATTTCCCTTATCATGATTAACAAATCCCTTAACATTTTCCAAAATAAAATATGGAATCTTTTTCTCTTTAAGTATTTTCATAAGTCCAAATATAATTTGTCCTCGTTCACTATCAAATCCTTCTCGTTTGCCAACTGATGAAAATGTCTGACAAGGGAACCCGCTAATCATTAAATCAAAATCTGGAATTGCTGATATATCGGTAGTCATTAAATCTCCGATATTAGGTTCTTTGTTACCATAAAAACACTTGTATGAACTATCGGCATCGCGGTCAATTTCACTGTAAGCTATACAGGTCAATCTGTTAGTTTCCAGTCCGATTCTGCCACCACCAATTCCAGCACAAAAATCTATAAATTTTAAAGTCTTATTTGACATAGTAAATTTCCTCCTTTTAGTTTAAGGAGAAATAATCTACTATGGGTTGGTGTTATTCTATTTTAGGGTTGGAGGAAATGATTATTTCTCCTGTTGTTTAAGATGTTTATTGGCGATAACTAATAGTTGTTATCGCTTTTTAGTATAGATTGTTTTAGATTTAAATCTAATAAAATTTCATCAGATTTATTTGCAGTTGAGTTCATGATGTTTATGATAATAACCCAAAGTTACTTCTCCTATCTCATCAAATGGAATTGAAGTGGGTATATCATTAATCTCGGAAAAAGCCTTAGTTAATGCTTGCTTGTATTTTGGGTAGTTAATACACTTTCTTGCCATGCTTTCAAGGTAAGGTAAGTGCTTAGCTGGATAACGCATAGAATTACTGAAAATTGCAGTCGATTTTCCATTTTTGTTGATAATTGTTTCATAAATGGCTATTAGTGCTCCGATTTTGTAAGAATTATTTTTCATGATAAATTCTCCTTTATTTAATTAATGATTTAGTGGCAGAGGGACTATAAAAACAGTTCCTCTGCCATATTATTTTAAGCAGCGTTTACTGGGAATGGCTTAAATCTAGTTGGTTTAGGAATGTTATCTAAATCTAAAAGTTCATTGCACACTACAAAACCTGCAAACTGCTTGTTTCTCATAGTGATATGTTCTTTGATTTTTTCATCTAAGTTATCAATGTGGTCAGCGAAATGAACATCAGCTCTACGAAGTTCAAGTGGAAACTTATTGCTGTGCCTGTCAAAACTAAACGCTTCCAATCCATAGTCGCATCTATGATATGCATTTATGTACTTTATGCCTCTACCATTTTTGAGTTTAACATATGTGAATACATACTCACCGTTTGAAAGTTGATTACAAACATCCTCTATGGATGTGCAATAATAAATTTTTTTCACCATTTTGGTGTCCTCCTTTTTTAACATACTTCATTGCCCCAGCAGTCCCATCCAGAAACTTTTTGACGAGCAAATAGTTCAATTCTAGGTAAATCTCCAAAGAGCTTTACTATACGGTCGCGTGTTTCAAATGGTTTTACACTGTGACCTTGTCTTTGTGCTGTAATAATCTGTCTTACAGTCTTGTCAGCAGATTTGATGTGTCCTCTCATTGCTAAAAGACAGATTTCTACATTAGATTTTGTATAACTTCCCATTCCTGCAAGTGGTTGTCCATCCTTTTTTACCTTAACCCAAGTGAATGCACAGGTCTTATACTTGAAACCCCATTCCTCAATTAATTTCATAGCGTCAGGTAAGCATGGCATAGTAGTCCACAGAAGTAAAGCACAATTCTTATCTGCAATTTTCTTAATGGTTGATTTCATTTTACAGATGTCATCAATGCTCATAGTAGGATAGTGTTTTTCAGGAGCAAAATTACCCCCGTTTTTACCTTTACCCCATTTGTATGCCCATGGTGGGTCTACATACAGTATGTTGTATTTTTTGTCTGTATTAAAAATATCAATAGTCATATTTTTAAGCTCCTTTCTGAATTGGTGATACTTGCGATATTTTGTAAAAGCTTGCTTTAACATTTAGCATTTTGCATACCTTGGTACAATTACCATCTTTGTCATACACTTTGTGTGGTACATAGATATAGATGGGAATAATAGCGATGGGGTTCTCACCCTTACTCACTTTGTATCCTTTCTTTCGCCAAACATTTTTGGTGTAGATGTTTTCGTTGCTTTTTAGTGTGCCAATTTGCACTAACTTATTTTTTATTTCGGAAATTATTGTTAGATTTTTCATTTAAAATCCTCCTATAAAATATTTTTAAGCATTCGATTAGAATTGACTAGTCACTAACTTGTTTCTTGCTTTAGTTGTATATTACTCCTTAAGTGTTGCAAATTCAAGCAGAAAAGTTGCAACATAATCTTTATAATATTTTTTTGCAACATTTTACGCTTGACACATGAAAAATGTTGGTATATAATGATTTTATTAACTTAAATTTATTTTTGAAACACACTTCATGAAATGGAGAAAAACCTGATGAATACTGACAAAAAAGGATTTTTAGAACGAGTTAATATCAAGGAGAAAGATTATAAGGAAGCAGAAAAAAAGATATGCACGGAAAATTTAATAGCATTTTATAATGCTTGTAATACAGATGAAGGTATAAAAAACAACATATTAGGTAGTCGAATTAAGCATATTCGTAAATTAAACAACATAAAAATTACAACACTTGCCGAAAAATCCTCCATTGATAGAAGCACTATATATCGTATTGAACAAGGCAAAAACAAAAGACTACCTTGGTTGGATACGATTTCGAAAATAGTAGCTGCACTGGATTTTGATATGAATGATTTTGTTAGATTGCCAGATGATAATAAAACTTGGTTGAGAATCCACCGTCATCTCAATAAGTCACTTTGCGATGATGCGTTTGAAGAAGTAAAATTAACAAAATCATGTGAAATAAACAATATTAAGGCTGAATTTTTCAAGAAACTGGACTATGATTACGTCTATTATGAAGAAAATGGCAAGAACATTATCGTTCCAGAAAATTATGTTGAGCTATTAAGAATGAATATTTATAATGCATTTGAAACTTTTGAATATGTTTTAAAGAATACATAAGAAACAATAATAACCGTAGCCGAATGCTACGGTTATTTTCGTTAATCTTCATTTAAAACATCGTCAGCCACATTTTCAAAATTTTGATTGTTATTTGCAAAATTGGTGTTTTTAGTAGTTTCTTTAATAGGGATGACTTTATCTTTTATTTCTTCAAGTATATTTTTTCGTTTTTTTAATTTTTCTAAATTGGTTGGTATATCCATCATCGTTCTTCTATCTCCTTATCTATAATATTTTTATCGTCCAACTGTTCGGTAAGTTCAAGCTCTTTTAAGCAATCTAAAATAAATTGTGCAGATTGTTCTGCCTTTGCAGATGCTCGCAAGATTTCACTTGGTCTATCTTCAAGTATTGATGCCCAAGAGTGAATGTAGCTAACTGCATTATCAGGAGTATCGCTATCATCTATAACTTGTAATTCACTAGCGATAATTTGAGAGGAAATCTCTGCAACTAATTCTTCTCTGGCATAGTCAATCTGAGCATCTATTGTATGGTCTGTTTCATCAAAGCGACCCAACATCACTCCTGTTGAATGACTTAGTTCATGACTTAATACTGTTATCCAATCATAAACCGATTTGAAATTTGACATATCAGGTATTCTTATCTTCATATCATGCGAGAAATAAGCTCTACTACTGTCTTTAACAATCTGTATCTCAATGTTATATTTTTTGCAGTAATACTCAAATAACCTATTAAAACGGTCAAGTGTTTGTCTCATTTTTTCGTTGATTTCATCGTGATTGAAATGTTTGATATCAAACTTAGATGGTAGTACCTCTCCATTATCTGAGCGAATAATATCTTCTCGACTAAAAACAGGGGTGTATCTGATAACTTTTCGTTGCAACTCTTCACCTGTTTTTTCATCTATCATCGGTTCACCTGTTTTTTTATCAATAACTGGTTTTACTGTGTAAAAACATACAATACTACTTTTTGCCCCTTTTCGTATTTGATAATGAGGTGCATTCTGTCTTTTATTTAAATCGTTTAACATTCTGACTGACAAATATGAAGTATTATCTAAAATTAGACGGTTTATCCCAGTATAAGGGTTCATAGTTTCATAACTGTATGCACGGTCTGGACTACCTATACTAAACGGCTTTATCCATCTGAAAACTTGATTATTTTTTTCTGCTGCATGCATTCTTGATAATATTCTTTCGGTTACTATCTGAGCTACACTTTTACCCATAATTATTTCTCCTTTCATCTCTCTTTTTCGTAATCAGGTTCATCCTCATGTTTAACTAGTTCTGAACAAGATACTAACTCGCTATACAATTCAAGAACAGTTCCCTTTGAATATAAATCTCTTTCAATAGTAAGACCAAATGGAAGTTTTATATTTTTAAGTTCAGACAATAGAACATAACCCCATTCCCACTCGTGAATATGGCAATAACCATAAAGCAGATAATCTCCATTATCCTGCTTTTCTGCTTCCGTGATAAGCCAAGTCCCACTGCCACAGGGATTAAAGTATTTTACCAATACTTCTGCATTCATTCCTTGTTCGTCAGTTGAATAAAGTGGTGTTTTTGCAAACTTTTCTTCAATTTCTTTTGTTAATAGTTTCATAAATTTTCTCCTTCTCGCACCCAAGGTTTTTAGGGTTTTAAATAATATAGATTACCCAAGCGATTTCACTATAAGAATGTCAGATAAAAAATAAAAAGATTTTCTCTCATATCTTTTTTTGCAAAAAAATAAACCGTAGCTCTAAAAATAGAACTACGGTTTTTGAATGAGGGAGAAGTGTTTCAAGCTTTACTCATTCATATTAAGTATGATATTTGTCTTTAATTATTCAAACAACTCTTTATACTCTAATCTGACTATTTTGTCATCATTACTTTTCCAATGTAATCTTCCAATAAATCCAATATAATTTATTGTTAGGTCTTGGTGTAGTGCAAAATAATCATCCCAAGTTTTCTTTGAAGGGCGCTTACCATCACCAAACAAGAAGCCTTCTTTTTCTGCTTGCTTTAAAAAATCACGAGCTATCGCTTTCGATGGTGTATGAACATATACAGGTCTTGTTTCTTTCATTACTAATTCTTTAATTGATTTCATAAAAACTCTCCTTAAAATTTATTTTTAAAGAGTGCAAAAGAAACGAACCCATCGTTCCCGACAGGTTCGTGAGATTATCCTATCGGTCAAGCATTAGCACCTTGCCTTATGGTAGGTTGCTGTGTGGTCGTAGGGCTTGTCCCTCGCACACTCTTTATAGGTAAATATTTAGTTATACAATTAAAACTCTACAATTTCATCAATTTCTGCCATAAGCTCTTCTGTTAGTTTTAACGCAGCAATGATTTTTTTGTAGTGTTCTATATCATTGTCAGACAGAATAGTTTTCTTTCTGTCCTTCAACCATTTCTGCAAAGGTTGATATCCACCGATATACTGTTCCCATTGTGATTGTGGCACATTATCAAAGTATTGTGTTTTGCTGATATAAACCTTTCCGTTTTTATACTCAGGTTTAACTACCTCGTTGGTACCTTCACCGATAAAACAATAATCTTTTGTGTTGAATTCCATTTGTAAAAGATGACATTTAATCAAACGATTACCTATATTAGATAACCTACAAAAGGCATTCTTGTTTTTTGGATAAGGAATATGGGGAAATTCTGTCTTAATAAATTCCCGATATTTTTTTATAAATTTTATTGAATGTAATACAGCATAAACATAAGCAAATAAGTCTTTTGAAACAGCTTCATCATAATTCAAATCAGTATGTTTTAATAATTTTCGTGCAATAATTTCATTTATATTGCAAGCAACAGAATTGTAATTTGAATTAAAAATATACAAAGGCGAAACATAATCTCCTCCTTGCATTCCGGGACAAGACCAATATCTAAAATCACTTATTTGAGAAGTAATAAAACAAGGTGCAGTTTCATTATCAAATCCACGTTTAAAAACTAATGCTATATTATTAGTGTTAATTAGATTATGCATAACATCGTATCTTGGATAGCAGTATAATCCCTTGGTTGTACCTGTAAAGCAAGTGTATCTTGTATCAAAAGGACGATAGGAATATGGAATTATATGTTTATCAATACTATCTATACATTGCAAGATATCTTTTTTTGCCCATTCAACACGCCAATCTCTAACATCTTTACCTAGGTTAAATGTATTTCTTGCCACTTCAACATCTAACTCTGACAATTGTTCCATCTTATTAATTTGAAGCTCTCTTTTAAACGAGACATTTAAGTTATCTCTGCCTGTGACAATTCCTACCGATGTTAAAGGAAACAAATCCGTAGTTGAAACAAATGAATTATATTCTTTTTGCAAAGATAAATCTTTTGGAACGAAAAAAAACTGGGGTTCAGATGGAAAAACTTTCTTAAAATTAATATCTGTAAGATTATTTTGGGATAAAAATCCGTATTTCTGTTCTCTTAAACCATACAAATCTTCGTAATATATTTCTGCATCATTAGTATTATCTATGATTTTTATTGCAAGGATAATACACACACCTTGTTGTATGTCAAAAACATTTTCATCTTTTGAACCATCAGGTGCGACTTCTTTCTTCTTTACATTTCCGTGTAAATTAAGTACGTAAATTTTATTGTATTCTTGAAGTAATGCCCATCTCATTCCTCTAAATGTAGGATTGTCCAAAAAACCGTGAGGACAAATGTAAGCCAGTATTCCATTGTGGGAACGATTTATATATGTCTGAGCATATCTAATAAATTTAACATAATCATCATTTATCCACTTTGGATTTCTCTCTTGTAGTTTTATTCTGCCACCTGGTTCCTTTTTGTAGTCCTCCATTAATGACATAATCCATTCGCCTTTATTTGCACTTTCGCCAGAATAAGGTGGATTTCCTATAATAATATTTATACCAGTATTCTTCTTTGCCTGATTAGCTTCTACGGATTCCAATGCCAAGGGGTCGTTATCAAACAAGGAGATTTGCATATCAGAATTTCCGGCTTCTTCTAGTGAATTAGTAAGGAACACTTTAAGGCGTTGGTCGCTACTGAAATCATAACCAGTGTCTTTTAAGACCATTGCTAACTTCATATGAGCAACAGCATAAGGAGCCATCATTAGTTCAAAAGCATTCAAACGAGGTAGTAGATGTTTCGGAACATACTGGTTCCAAGCAGAGTTTATTTGTTCTTCGCTTTCGCCTCTGTGCTTTTCTCTGAAATTAGCATAAATCTGCAAAATAGTTTGTCGAATAAAGGTTCCGGTACCAGTTGCAGGGTCAAGTATCTGAACAGCAGGCATACTTTTTCGTTCTCTTCGTTTTTTACCTTCAATATCAACCAGTATTTCCTTTTGCTCTTCTGATGCTAAACCATCTTTTAAACCGAACTCGGTTTTTAATATACTATCGACAGCTCTGACAATAAAATTAACAACAGGTTGAGGTGTATAGAAAACGCCTCTTTGGATTTTTAACTCTTTATTATAAGCGGTCAAAAATTCTTCATAAAAATGGATTACCGGGTCTTCTTTTCCGCCACCAGTTTGCCTATTGAAATCTTTCAAGATAAGTTCAGTGTTTGTATGTATAAGTATATCAACTACATTTGATACTTCTAATTCGTCAAAAGTTAAAAGACGTTTAGTGCCTTCTCCTAAGCATTCTTTCATTAGTTTCTTTAAGAATGGGTTTGTGATAGGAATACAATCAACAGCTTCTTTGGCACTAAAATCTTCAAGAGTTTCGTCCATACAACGGGCAGAAAACAAACCGTATACAACGGTTTGAGCATACATATCCGCAAATTGTTCTTTGGTCATGTCGTGGATTAAGGCATCTCTGAAATCGTTGTAAAGTTTATGCACATAACCTTTTTCAGTTTCAATATTATAAAATTCAAGGATTCTCTCACGAATCTTCTTTGCCTCCTCGGCTAACTTGATAGTAAGAGCAGAAGAAGTACGAATAACCTCTCGGTAAGCAGAAACAAAAGCAGATGTCCATTGTTTGTACCAAGCATCGGTATCTCTTTCATCTTTTACCCAAGATAAATATTTTAGTCTTTCTTCAAAATATGATATATGTTCAAAGTTTTCGATAGCAGGAGCACATGAAATCATTTTGATTTGAGGAAGTCCATTTTCTTTGTCCTCAAAATGTGCAATTCCTATTGTACGATTATTATTCTTACCCCAAAAGCATAAAAAGAGAAGGTCTTTTTGTTGCCATACAGCGTGTTCTGTGGCATTTCTTTTTTTGGGAATAAGTCCAGATAATATTTTACGAAGTGCTGATACAACGAATTTATCGCTATCAAATTCAACACAAAATATTCCCCATTTTTGGTAGTCGCTTATAGGTTGAAGCTGTCGTAAGGAAGTTATTTTTGCAAATGCTTCTTCTTTTAAACCTATTTCTGACGCACTAAAATCATATGTAATATCATCAATCTCATCAAAATCATCAAGGTCTATCTTCCAATTCAAATTATCAATAAAGTATCTGATAAGACCATCGAGATTTTTTACATCTCTAATATCATAGCTCATAATTATCTCTCCTAAATCATTTGAAGCCAGGTTATCAGTTTGGCTTTCTTTCCAACAGGGGCTTGGATTGCTTTAAGGTATGTTTTCTTTATATGACTTTCTACCATTTTACGAATATCCGAAAACTCTTCTTCTGTTGTAGTGAATACACGTGGTTCTTCTTTGGTGCATTTTACTGCATTCCAAATCTCATACATATCTTCACTTACAAGTTTATTTTCAGGGTCAATAAAATACCAACGATAAATACCATCACCATTCGACCAAGAGCCATCTGATTTTTTATTAGGTAATTCATAACAGAAAAAATATCCTTTTCGTGTTGAAGCTAATTTACCACTAAATAACTTTTTAGGCATTTCGTTTAACTGCTCTAAATAGTCTGGATTATCAGCCATTAGCTCTTGATATGCTAGTGCTATTTCTTCATCACCAGAAGTAGTACCTTCATACTTTGAGTTAAATTCTTTCAATGCTTCATATTCATCATCAGGGGTAAGAAGCTTTTCTCCCTCAATACCAAAAGTTTTAGAAATGCGAAGTGTCTTTTTAGATACAGTTTTATATAGAGATAAAAGTTGCTCTAATTCTGTTGGAGGTAAAAAGTTCCAGTAATAAGCACTTTCTCTGTCTTTGGTAAGTTCTGGGTGGTCAGCAAGTAAACGTTGTTCAATTTCTGCATTTCTACGGCGGTCAATACGACCAATTCTCTGCATAAGCTTAACAGGATTCCAATGAAGCTCATAGTTTATTAAACACGAAGCGTCTTGTAAGTTCAAACCTTCTGCCAATACATCGGTTGCAATAAGAACCTGAATTTCGTTTTCAATATTTGCTGAGGTGCAATCGTTATAATAAGGTGCAAATCTCTGTATCATTTCATGTCTATTACCTTTTGTTTGTCCATCAATTTCAAACAAATTAGTAAATCCTGCTTTTTCAAGTTCACGATAAATATATAAAGCAGTAGCACGATATTCAGAGAAAATAATTACCTTTTTACCTTTAACTCTTTCATCTTCTGTAAGTATTCTTTTTAACTCTCTAATTTTATCGTCGTTTTCAGGGTTAAACTCCATCATATCTCTGATGAATTTTGAAAGTGTATCCATATCCATCAAAGTATCAAATATTAAGGCATTGATATCAAAATCATCAGCGTTAAACTCCTCTTGTGTATTCCACACATAATCTGGCAAATCATCTTCAATATCTTCAATTGATGTCTGCATAAGTTCAGTAAACTCTTCTGCATATGCCAGAATATCTGCCTGTTCAAGCTGTTTTCTTTCTATTCTTTTCTTGCTACTTGCATCGTATTCCTTATAGTCATTTAAGAACTTATTAAGTCGAATATATATTTTTATACAAGTTTCTTTAAATGCTTCGATTGAACTTTCAAATCTTTTAAGCAAGAGAATACGAATAAGATTTACAACCTGTTGTTGTCTTCCTGTTACCATATCATCCATCTTAGATTTATCACCAATAAAGTAATCATCACCATAAGGTGAATATATAGCAAGGGAAAGAATTGTTATCTTCTTACCGTTTTTATCTTTTCGTTCAAAAGATTCTTTAAAATCCTTTATAAGTTTTCCATAGGACTTTTTTAGCGAGTAGTTAGCAACAGTAGGGGGTTCTCTTCGAGAGAATAATACACTAGTTCCACCCTCTGTTTGCAAACTTCTTTTTACATATGCACGACTTCTCTGAACAACAAGTTCGTTGACAAGTTTATCTGCTTTAATAATGCCACCAGATATATCAATTGTATCATTAATCAAAAAACCTGTAGCTTGGTCAAGTTGTTTTTCCATTTTCTTAAAATGTCCTGATAAGCTGTGAATACCCAGTGGTGCAGATGAGAAGTAATCATCTTGCCTGTGGGTAAAAAGTTCAATAAGATGTTGCAAATCAAGAAAACTATTGTTAATTGGTGTAGCAGTAAGCATAAACATTTTTTTCTTAGTCCCAGTTTGCATCATCTCAAATAATTTTCTGTATCGGTTTGATGAACGATTACGAAAATGATGTGCTTCGTCCATAATAATAATTTCAGCTTGTTCTGCTATTTGATTCATTAGGTTTTGATTTTTATCAAGAAGTAAATCAGTATGATTAATAATCTTAAAAGGATAAAAACCTTCTAAAATTTCTGGGATAAGTTTTTTTATAGTAATCTCCCAAACGGATACCCTTGCTGATGCAGGAACAATTAAAACAACATTTTTTCTTTCTTTTTTTACAAAGCGTTCTATTAACATCATACCTACATAAGTCTTACCTAAACCAACACCATCACAAAGAAATGCACCTGAATATTTATCTGCGATTTGTATTAAGCTGTTATAACCATCTCTTTGATATTGGGATAAGCCTTTATATATAACTGAATCGTTTGCTTCCCATTCTGAAACGGTTTTTTCATGGCTTTTGAAATATTCGTACATAGACCTTAAATAAACATCATAAGGGCTAAATTCACGACAATGATTTTCAATTACTTTTAAAACAGCTTCGGTAATATCTGTTCCTGTTTGCCAATGTTTTTCAAACCATTCTTGAAGTGCCTCTACTTCATCTTTTACCTGAACATTAAGTTCTATGTTTTGTGTAAGACCAGCTTTTGTGAAATTACTTGAACCAACTAATGCATAGCCTGAGGGAATATTCATTGCTGAAATAAACTGATTGAGATATTCATCACTAAAATATGTGATATATGCTTTTGCATGGAACTTACTACTATCATAAATGCGACACTCAATTTTTCCAGATTTCATAGCTTCTATTATTGCAGGAACTCCGATAAGAAACTCATTCTTCTCTTGCTCTTTTTCGATGCTTGAACGAAATCTGTCAATAAGCGTTTGTGCTACTTCATCAATTACCTCTTTGGTTCGTTTAGTCATTTCGTTTCCTAAAATGATACGAATTTTATCTAATTTCTGCCAATCTTCATCCAATGTAAGCAAGCCACCAATTTCAAAATAACCTGTGGCAATGTCCATCTGCTTGGAAACTGAGCACCATTCTAAAAGGTATTTTTTCACTGATGATTTCTCATCACTGTTATCAACAATGTAAAGTGCATTGTGTGTCATAAGCATACTCCTCAAAGTTTTATATAGATTTATAATACTATTCTACCATACTAGAAGTCCTATAATATGTACTTCAATAAGATTGTGTTGTAAAAAGGCGATAAAAAGATTTAATTATTTAAGTTATATTATAACATAAAAAACATTATAAAAACAACACTTTCGTGCAAGTTTAACAAATACTTATAAGATGAGTAAGTATTATCACTCAAACAAGAAAAGTATAATAAGTATAACAAATAATGTTTTATGTCAGCGACCGTTCTGTAAAACGGTCGGTCGTTCCACTGTAATGCCTTGTAAGGCATTTTCGTTTCACTTGCGGTAAGTGTATGTCTTTCAAAAAGTTACCCAAAATTCTGACACTCCAAGTAACACAAATATCCACCCCTAAGAAGTCTTTTTTATGGGATAGGTTAATGCAGATGTACCTACATAACTTTTAGCGACATTAATAATAGTGGTTGCTAACTAAACCCTTAAAATAACCAGTCCCTATTAAAAAAGCGACTGGTTCAGTCCAGTCGCCTTATAAATTTGAAAGTTTAGTTTTATCTTCACTACATATACCTAAAACTGCCTCTTGAGGTTCGTTCTGTATTTGTCAATGAAATATGTCTATGCTCTTGTCAATGGTAATGTTAATGTCTTTGTATATGATAATGTAAATGTATATGGGGTCTTTTTTTCTGTACTAATAACACTACATTCTATATAATGCAATGCATTTTATACATAGCATTACATTTTATCGTCATTAAGATACTCTTGGTATGCTACTTGCATATCTTCCAGATTAGTTGCCCATTCAAAAAAATTGCAGTATTCAACAAGTTTTCTTAATTCCTCATAGTTAGCAATGTTAGTTCTTAATTTGAGTTCAGCATAGTCTTTTGGCATATTATTAATGTTTCCTGTCATAACCAGTGTGCTGTCGCCTGGCATTTCAATTATTCTTGTATCAAGTGTCTTTTCTTTATTCCACCTTTTTTTGGCTGCATTTCTTCTTCTTTCTTTACTTTCGTTCCATTTCTGATTATTTCTGTCAATAACATCAATAATCGCTTTAAAAGATATTCTTAAACTTCTGTCGTTCTCAAGCTCTTCAAAGTGTGTTCTACCATCTTTTACATATTGGAATACACAGTCAATTAATATTCCTTTTTCCTCTGTACTTAATTCGGAAAAATACAAATCATAGAATGAAGCATACAATAAAAAGCTTTCTTTTTCATCTAAAATATTATTACTCATAACATTTCTCCTGTTCATATTATATTTCGCTATACAGCCATTTCGCTGTTAAGCGATATAAGTATGACAGAAGTAAAATTGATTTTAAATTTCATCATACTAAAAAATATCCGTAGCTTGTGCTACGGACTTTTTCTTAACAATGTTTAATTCTACAATCAAGATAATCAGTTAATCGCTTATAGGTTTCTCTGTCTATGTGTTTTAACTTAAAGCAAAGATGAACCATTGCTTCTGCATAATAACACAATCTTTTTGTATAATCAGAGCAATAATGATTTTCGCCACAACGAGCTACTGCATTGTACATTTCATATAATGCAATACTGTTTTGTTTATCTTTTTCCATTTTAAGTTTTAGTATCTCGGTGGATAGCTTATCTTTTTCAGCTTTGAGAATTTTTTCTTTTTCCTCTGCTTCAATCCATTCTATAACATTTACGGTTCCTTCTCGGTTTATTTTGCTCATAGCTTTTCTCCTTCCTCTAATATTTTTTAAATTTCATTTCTGCGATTTTTTAATACTTGTCGTTCATCTGCTGACATTTTACTTCCGTTTTTGGCAAGTGTGTTGTTGATACCTTCAATCTCTTTTTGCAGATTTGTGGTTGCTTTTGGAATTGTTTTGCTTATGATTTCCAAAAGCAATTCACTGATAGTTATCCCTTTACTGATTGCCAACATTTTGATTTGTTTTTTATACTCTTCTGAACAATAAATTCTCACATCTGTCATTTTAAAATCTCCTTTCTGCGATTTTGCTTTTTCGCTAATATAAGAATGACAGATAGATATAAAAATCAAAGAAATGTACTGTGCGTCAGTCGAAAATAGCCCTCGGAGAGCCCAAATGAGTGTCAGAAAATTTTCGGACATTCATAATATTGGGTAATTCTGAATGAAAGTTTCTGCCATTCAGAATGTAAAAAATCATTCTTTATATAAAGAGAGAAAGGAGATTTTTTGAATGTATGATTTAACATGCAGTTTTCATAAAGGCACTTGTGCTTCATCACATCTAGGGCATAACAACAGAACAATCTTTGTTCCACACGCTGACCCACAAAGAAAACATCTCAATATTTGCTATATAGATATGACATTAGAAGAAGCATATCATCATCTGTTTGATGAAGCTCTTGCAGAGTACAATAAAAGCAAGAAGCCTTGTCGCCAAATCAAAGATTATTATCAACACATAATGAGGCAGTATTTAAAAGGAGAAGCAAAACTTCAAGAGGCGATTTCATCTGGTGCTTCAAAAGCTGAACAAAGAAGAATAAAATCTAAATATCCCAAACCATATTACGAGGTTATAGTAACAGTTGGAAATTGTAATTGTTATGAGGGGGCATTTGGAAGTCAAGGTAATAAATCAGAAATAACAACAGCTATCTTAAATAAATATATGGAAGACTTTCAAGAAAGAAATCCCCAGTTGTTCGTATTTTCAGCATACCAACATCGAGATGAGCAATGTAACCATGTTCACCTGTGTTACATACCTTGGACTAGTTTATCTGGTAGAGGGTTGCCAATTCGTGTGTCGGAAAACGGTGCGTTTAAACAACAAGGACTAACCACAGGAAAACTTGGTGACATGGGAACCATTCATTTTCAGGAACAGGAACGGAATGTTATAAAAGAAATTGCCAATGAATACGACATCAACATTATTGAAGGCAGACATTCCAAAAAGCATTTATCAAAAGAGGAATATATATTACAACAGGAGCAAGAAAAATCAAAAGCAAATGCAGAATTGGTAGAACGAGAAGCAGGGGAGTTATTACAGTATCAAGATAACTTTATAGACTTTATGCAGAATAGTACTCAAGCAGTAGCTTATTTAGAACATCTTGAGAATATTGATTTAAAGAAAACATTATCTGAATATGAGTTAATTAAACAGAGAAGTGAAAAAGTTTTATCAGAATATTGGTCTGAATTTAATTCTGCTACAAAGGATTATTTTGAACAATACCGTATAAAAAAGAAGCTACTCTTTGAAGAAATAAAAAAAGCCAGAACAGACGCTAACCAAAATAAAAAACGATTAAAGAATATTTTAAACAACATTACATATAGTAACGATTTGTTTATCGTAAAGATATTGAAATTAGTATTTGCATTATTTTTAGTAATAGAAATTCAGTCATTAGAAAAGGAAGTTCAAAAACTGCAAAGTAATAATCAAAAACTCAAAGAACAATCTAAACGATTAATAGCAGAAGGACAGAATATAGGGGATAAATTAAGAAACAAAGATTTAGATACAATAGAACAATTGCTTGCAGAGTATGAATATCAATTAACGAAATCTATTGAGAGTATAAACAGAATTCACATATCTGAGCATATGACAAAAACTAATATAGAACGATAGCTAAACTGTTGAAAAAGAATTATAGGTGTGATATAATACGATTGCTACACTAACTTTATAATGTAATCCTACACGGGGAAGACTACCTTTGGTAAAAGGTGTTTTCCTCTATTTCCGTGTGGGATAAAAGGTTAGTGTAGCAACTTACCGAGGACAAACACTTTTTCGGCACATCCTTCGGGGTGTGCCTTTTTTATTTATAAAGGTGGTTTTATGGCTGATATTCCAATCAAAAGAATTGTAATTGCAGGTTGTAGAGATTATAACAACTATACAGAAGCAAAAAAATATATAGATGAATGTATATCGGATATAAAAAAAGACAACACAATTATAATTTTATCAGGTGGTTCTAATGGTGCTGATAAAATCGGTGAAAGATATGCAAAAGAAAACGATTTTCAAATAGAGCTATTTCTTGCAGACTGGAAAAGGTTTGGAAAAAGTGCAGGTCCTAAAAGAAATAAACTAATGGCAGAAGCTACTGATTATGTTATTTGCTTTTGGGATGGAAAAAGCAGAGGTACAAAATCTATGATTGAGTATGCTCAAATGTATGATAAGCCATTGAAAATTAAATATATATAGGAAACAAATTTATCTATGAGTAGGAATTTTCTATATCATAAAAAATGGGCTTGAGGTCGTAAGATTTCAAGCCCTGTTTTTAGTTGTATTCATGCTGAACACATTATAAGAATGATAATATAACATCATTTTTCTTGTGTAAATATTCATTTATTTTTACGTTTGTTAATAGGTGAATTCCTTTTTGGTGTAGGTTCTTTTAGGATTTCTATCCAATTTTTCGGAAAACCTATATGCGATAGTTGAATACTGTCACTATATTCGTTTATCAAATTTTCTAATGGTATAATAAGTGTTGCTATTTAATTTATCAGGAGAATGGTATAGAAATTTTATTATTCAATTCAGATTCGTTTCAGAACAATAAAAAGGAGAAATATTAAAATTTAACTAAAATATAAGATTAAAGAAACAATAATATTATTCCCTGCTAAGATAATAGCTTACTATTTCCTGTTCTAGTTTAACATTATGAATTTTCATATATTTTAATATTTCACTATACACAGAATAAACCATTAAGGATTCAAGCTTGCTTATATCATTATCTGTTAGTTTTCTTAAACAATTTCTAAAGCGTATATCCTGCAATTGTTGTACTCCCATGCAATACAGTTTAAAGTCTGTAGAAGTTTCTTGGCACAAATGTTTATGAATTAGAAAACCTCCAATATCAATATCTCCAAAATGTTTATATTTAACATTCGGATTATCTGAAATAACTTTTTTCAAAAAGTCTATTTGATGTCGATTTGCAAAACCTCCTAAGTACATTGTTGCTGAGTTGCTATCATTCATTCTATGATAAGATGTTTTATTTTCAATAGTCATTACATTATCAACATCAACTATTATGTTTTTTACTTTTTGAAAATCACCAGATGATATAGCTATTCCACCTTGAAGTTTTGATATATCTAAAACATAATGCTCAAACTCAATTATCCAGTTACCTTTAATAAAGATTTCCTGTTCTGTTGGTGTGACATAAAATAAACTTAGGATAGCATCGTTTCTTTCAGTTTCTTCTTCAATCGTTCCAGTTGCATTTCTTAAAAATTTGCAAACCTCTTCATAATTATTTTTTTCAAACCATTTTGAATCACCATACACTAGCATGGAAGCTTCTCTTACATATAAATTTTCTTTGTTTTTTTCTAAAAAACTAATCATTTTCAGATTTGCTTCAATTTTTTCTGGATTAAGTGTATTTGTTGGGTCTTTAATCTGAGCAAGAATATCTTTGCAATATTTTTGCACAATCTCACCAGTGTGTATATATTTATGTATTATTTCAGAAACTTGTTTTGAAATAATGGGTTTTGGAACTACACCATATTCTGTGTTTAAATATTCATATATGATATCCAGCTTATCTTCAGAAAGATATATCTTTTCAACATCATCACTAAATTTCAAATAATCAACAGTTATAAAATTCATACTCAATAGTTCTGATACTGCTTTATTAAGAGATTGTTTTTCGGATATATCGGCATTATTGTTATCATAATTCTTATACACTTCTTTAGGCTTTGATATAATTCTTCTGTTGGTTATAACATTCTTTGCACAGCGTTCATTATATTTTTTTAGCAATCCTTCAAGTATAAGTTTTTTGTAATCCTTATTATTCATGGAATTTTACCGTTCCTATTTGCATATTATCATTACTAACTTTTATAACAGGTATGATTACACCGCATTCACTACCTATTGATTCCAACTTGTTAGGAGGTGCACAAAATATAACTTGAAAATTTTGAGTTTTAAAGAAATCCAACATCAATTTTATATTATGGTCACTCATTTTTTCAAATGGTTCATCAATAAAAATTAAATGAACAGAATTAACTCGTGCATTGTATATCATTGATAACGCTGCTGAAAGTATAAGTGTGTATGGTATTTGAGTTCCTGCTCCAGAATTATATCCAACTTGCTTTGAAAGCTTACCATCCTTTACTTCGTCACTATTAATAATGATTTCATAGCTCATATAATTTCTATAATCTGCAAATTTCTTAATTTCTGTAATATCATTATGGTCTATAATTTTATTTATGATATTACGAATTTCTTTTTCTCTTGCTTCAATCTCATCAATGTCGTAGCCTATAAAACTCGCAAACTGCATTTGTCCATCATTAATATTGTTTGTTTCATCTAAATACTCTGCATATCTAAGAATTTTTGCATAATCACTATTATTGCTCAGCATTTTAACATCAAACTGATATCTTGTTGAAAATTCGAGTTTTCGTAATTCTTTGTTTATATCAGAAATATCCTGTCTTGCCTGCTTTGCTGTGTCATATATTTTAAGCACAAATTCTCTTTTAAATATTCGTTCATAGGTTGCTGTTTGCTCTTTAAGTTTTTCTTGTATCCCTTGTAAATCATCAATCCAGATTTTATCTCTTCGCTTTTGATAAACAGCTTCATATTCTAAACCAATAGGTAATTTATCTACATCTTGTTTGCGATTGTTATATGATAGCTGTTTTCCATTAATATTAACTTCCAACGCTCGAACTCTTTGTCCTGTTCTTTGCTTGGTTTGAGTAGTCATCAACCCACAGGTTGAACTACCACCTAATAAATATCTGTCATATTCTTCTATCGCTTTTTCCACAGCAGAATTATTTAAACTTCTTTCTTCATCTAATTCTGCCTGTTTAGCTGTTGCATTAGCCTTATAATCTTTAATCTCTTTTTTCTTTTGAGATATTATTGTTTCTAATATTGTTTGATTCTTTCTATTTTCTTCACGGTCTTTCTTTTTAGAATTCAGTTGATTCTTAAGTATATCTACACGCTCATTTAAAGTCATAAATTCTTTATTATTTTTTTGTGCGTTTAACAAATCATTATAATGTTCTTTTTCATCCTTTAAATCAGCTGATACTTTTGCCCACTCTTTATGAGCATTCAAATCAAACTCCCTAAAAG
>JAXJDU010000006.1:0-2958 GCA_036301785.1 Acutalibacteraceae bacterium
ACACATTACATGTGTCCTTTATAAAAAATACTTTAAATCAGTACAAACTAACTGTAAATGTTGAAATTTTATCATTGTGCTATAAAGCCATACAGAGTGCAAAACCCTGACCGATAAACTACAATTTATCTATTAATAAAACCACTACCATTATATATCACAAACTCATTTACAACAATAGCGATATATGAACTTTTTGCAAATGTTGTTTTTAGGTATATTATGTGGTAAAATTGTAGAAGTAAAGGTGGGAGAATATGAACGAATTAAGTGAATTTAAAGCTTTATCGCAAAGAAAAATGAAATCGGCATTCAACTACATAAAGGTATTTGTAAAATGGGTGATAATTTCATCTATAACAGGTATTCTGGGTGGATTGATAGGCTCGTTATTTGGCACAACACTACAGCTTGCAAATGATTTAAGTGCAAGTATATGGTGGCTTGTTTTTCTGTTGCCTTTGGGTGGTGTGGTTATTGTATCAATTTATAAGCTGTTTAAGCTTAAAACCGATCCTGGCACAAACTGCGTTATAGAGGCTATACGAACAGAAAAAAGCGTACCGTGGGCTATGGCACCGTCTATATTTGTAGGTACATTTATAACTCATCTGCTTGGTGGCTCGGCTGGCAGAGAGGGTGCTGCACTACAGCTGGGTGGCAGCTTAGGCTCTACCGTTGGTAAGCTGTTGCATTTAGATGAAAAGGATATGCACCTGTCTGTGCTGTGTGGCATGAGTGGACTTTTCTCTGCTTTATTTGGTACACCGGTAGCAGCTGCATTTTTTGCACTTGAGGTTATAAGCGTTGGTGTTACATATTATTCGGCACTTGTACCTTGCCTTATATCCTCTGTAATAGCGTTTGCTATTACAACAAAGCTTGGTGTGTCAGAGCTTCACTTTGATATTACCAACGCTATACCACAGCTTAACTTTACTTCTATAGCTCAGGTAATAGCACTGGCAGCAGGCTGTGCATTGGTTAGTATATTATTCTGTGTTACCATGCACAAAACACCAAAGCTTATGAAAAAGCTTATTAAAAATGATTACCTGCGTGTAATAGCTGGTGGTGTGATTATTATTGCACTTACATTTATTGTTGGTTGCAGAGATTACAACTCTGCTGGCTCTCACATAATAGGCAACGCAATTGCCGGAGAGGCTAAACCAGAAGCATTCCTGCTTAAAATTTTATTTACAGCAATAACAATAGGCTGTGGCTACAAGGGTGGCGAAATTGTTCCTACACTGTTTATCGGCTCTACCTTTGGCTGTGTAGTTGGTGGACTTATAGGACTTGACCCATCATTTGGTGCTGCTATTGGTATGCTGTGCCTTTTCTGTGGTGTAGTAAACTGCCCACTTGCTTCTATTATGCTAAGCATAGAAATCTTTGGCTCACAGGGGCTTATACTTTTTGCAATAGGCTGTGCTGTAAGCTATATGCTTAGTGGCTATTATGGACTGTACAGCAGTCAGAAGATTTTATATTCAAAGCTGAAAGCAGAGTATATAAACATAAACGCAAAATAAACACTATATAAAAATCCCCATAAAGCAGCTCTGAAAGCGTTCAGATATCTGCTATATGGGGATTTATCTTTATTTAATTTTCTGTATCAGCCACACTGCTTGTTATTACATTAAACCGTACCTGTAACTCTTAGTACACTTACACCAGGGTTGATAACCCATGCGTTTGTGTCTGGGTTTTGAGTATAGGTTGCAGCAGGCACTGTTACCTGACCAGCAACCGTTGTAAACAAGCCTGTAGCAGGGTTGTAATTATACTGCACACCCTCTGTCCAAGGTGCACCATTAAAGGTTACATTCAGACCACTTAATACAGGATTAAATACATCTGTAATAATCAAATCATCAGTAACAGTAGTAGCTGTATTACCTGAATTCTGAATAACAAAGGTATATGTCAGCTGACCATTTTCTGTAACTGTAGTAGGGTTAACAGACTTGTTGATTGTAAGCTGTGCCTGTTCAAGGGTAGAGATTGTTTCTGTAGCCTCTATAGGTGTTATTCCTGTTGCAGAAACTACAGCTGTATTATTAATTGTACCGTCTACATCAAGTGGTGCAAACTGGTTTACTCTTGCACTGTACACAACAACAGCATTGCCATTTGCAGGAATACTTATATCTGATATAACAAGCTGAGTACCACCCACAGCTGTTGGTGGTGCCTGCTGTACACCATTTACATAAAGATGTACAGAGCCATCTATATATTCAAGTGGCACAAGTGCTACACCCAAGTTAGAAAGATATACACCTAAATTATCAGTAATTACAACATTATTTACAGCTGTTGCACCTGAATTAACTATACTGATAACATAGGTAATATCATCATTTGAGGTATATCTGTCAACAATCGCTGTTTTTGTTACTGATACAGCCTCTAAAATTTCACCAGTTGCAATATTCGAGTTTGTTACTATTCCGTTAAACGAAAGTGTAGCCTGATTTTGAAAAATCGCCATATTTTTTCCTCCTTAATATTTTAAAGGGAGAAAGCCTGCACGCTTGCAGACAGTAGCAAGCCTGAACAAGTCTTAAATCCAGAATGGATAATTTATTGACAATATAAGACTTTTATTATAAATGCTTAAGACCTGCGATTCACAAGGTAGCTTGTGCCACTTTTGCATTTAAGCTGCAAGCGTAAGACAAAGCCCTTTACCACATAATATGGCGAAGCTTTATATGTGATACAATTAATTTTCAGCTCTTAAACAAGCTTTACACTTTAAAACTTTTTTATCAATCCCCTCCTTTTATATTACTCATCATATTCATTGCAATGGCTGTTATATCATCATCATAGCCATCATTTCGGTTGTTTTTTGCTTCGGCTATGATAACCTGTGCCATCTCCTGTGCACTTCCCTCCTTCCAGTGGTGCATAATATCCATAATCCAGCTGTCACCCGACGCA
>JAXJDU010000007.1:0-5828 GCA_036301785.1 Acutalibacteraceae bacterium
GTACTAGCTCAATTAGTACACTTTGATTATATAGCATATAGTTTACTTTTGCAAGCAAAAAATTGCAGTTTTTTAAAGTTTGTACATTCTGCATTAATTGTACTACCCTAATTAGTACAATAGATATAAATTGTACTATTTCAATTAGTACAATAAGTGTGACTTAAGGCCTACCGAACCGTTTGTGGCAAAAACACAGCTGGTCTGTAGCCTATTATTGAATAGTACAATGTCTGAGCCGACTAGTACACTTGCTATAATCAAAGGCTACAGAAACAACTGTGATAAAAGCACTGTTGTTCTGCAGCCTTATGTTTACTGAAAATTATAGAATAAAAAAAGCCACTGCGTACAGTGGCTTAATATTGACTTTTTACCCTATAAACAATATACTTATTTGTATATTAGTTCTCATCAGGATTAGCCATAAAAGGTGTCAGATCTCTTTTAAACTCATCACTAACCTGGTCGATAGTTTCAAGAGTAAGCTTTTTATTCAAATCCAAGCTAAGTACACCCATAATTGAGTGTGGGTCTATCTCAAGGTTGTCACTTTTAATAGACATTGTTATATCCGGATACTTCTCAGCTATCTCAACAAATCTTCTTGCTGTAGCGATATCTGGAATATAAATTGTTGTTGAATACATTTTCGATTCTCCCTTATTTAATAATGTCAATATCTTACCACTTTTTGCTCTTTAAATCAATATTAAAACAAAGTTTTATAACAGATAACGACATTTATTAAACATTATCGATAATTAATGTAATTTTATTCAAAAAAGAGGTTATTTATGAAGTTCCATATCTTTACACTTGGTTGCAAGGTAAACCAATACGAATCACAAATTATGCACGAAAGTCTGGAAAATAACGGTTTTAGCTACACTAAAGAATATAATAATGCCGATATTATCATTATTAATTCATGTACCGTTACTTCTGCCAGCGACAGCAAGGCTGTAAAGCTTATGCACAGAATAAAACGAGAAAATCCGGAATCTGTTCTTGTGCTTACAGGCTGTCTGCCACAAGCGTTTCCGAATGATGAAAGATTTATAGAGGCTGATATTATTCTTGGCAATAAATCAAGAGGTATTCTTGTTCCTACATTACAGCAATATTTAACTGATCGTGTGCGTATTATCAATGTAAGTGAGCATAAAACAGGCGATGACTTTGAAAATATGCAGATAAGCAATTTTGCAGAAAGAACACGAGCTTTTGTAAAAATTGAAGACGGCTGTAACAGATTCTGCTCTTACTGTATTATTCCATATGCAAGAGGCCGAGTACGCTCGAAGCCATTTGAGCAGATAAAAACAGAAATAGAAGCACTTGCTGGCAAGGGCTTTAAAGAGGTTGTACTGGTTGGCATTAACCTTTCTGCTTATGGTCAGGAATTTGGTATGGACCTTGCTGATGCAGTTGAGGCTGCATGCTCGGTAAATGGTATAGAGCGTGTTCGTCTGGGCTCTCTTGAGCCTGAAAGAATGGACGAGCCTACAATAGCACGACTATCAAAGCAGCCAAAGCTTTGCCCACAGTTCCATTTATCTTTGCAAAGTGGCTGTAACGAAACATTAAAAAGAATGAATCGTCATTATACAGCCGAGGAATACTACCAGATTGTAGAAAATCTCAGAAAAGCCTTTGACAACTGTGCTATCACAACAGATATCATGGTTGGATTCCCTGGTGAAAGTGACGAGGAATTTAATAAATCTCTTGATTTTGCTGAAAAGGTATCATTTGCAAAGGTACACACCTTTGCTTATTCACGCAGGCCTGGTACAGTAGCTGACAAGGCTGAAAATCAGGTTGATGAAAATATTAAGAATATTCGCTCCAAGAAAATGATAGAGCTTACCACAAAAACTCAGGAAGAGTTTTTAAAGGAACAAATTGGTAAAATTGAGCCTGTTTTATTTGAAAGAGAGAAAAATGGCTATTATGAGGGTCATACAATGAACTATACACAGGTTGTTGTAAAATCAGACATTGACATCAGCAACCAGATTTTAAATGTAAAAATTACAGAAGCAGATAAAAACAGATGTGTCGGTGTTTTAGCGTAAGCTAAAGCACCGACATTGCATTTTGAACCTCTTTATCCGTATTATTGTTATTAAAATAGTCTATGTGATACACCATATAATTATCAATACCATTCTGCTTACAGAGCTGAATCTGGCTTTTTAAAATATCGTCACTGTTTTTCCATGTGCCGTCATCGTAATCGCTGTTGGCTTTATATAATGCCAAGCCTATACAAAGCGTAACCTTTTTATTCTTTGTAATCTCAAGCCATTCCTTCAGGCTTTTATCAAATGGTAGTGTGGCGTGTTCAAAGTTCACATAAATTTGTGGGCATATGTAATCTACATAGCCATAGCTGTTGCTCCAAAGCTCTACATCTGCTCCAATCTCGTTACAGTTAGTGATATTACACTGAGGTGAAACCCCAAAGATAACATCCTTTTTTATATTTTTTATACAGCTGTACACACTGCTTATAAGCATATTTACATTTGCCCTACGCCACTCAAATTGAGTAAGTGGTACACACTCGCTGTCAAGATTTTCGAGGTAATCCTGATAAAATTCACTGTCTACAGCTGTGTTTGAGGTTGGATAAAAATAATCATCGAATTGTATACCATCTATATTATAATTCTTAACAACCTCCCTTACACCGTCTATAATTAATTTTTTGCCCATATCGCTTGACGGATTAATATATCTGCCACCGTCATATTCCAGTATGTCTTCAGCTTCAAGGCTGTTAACAATACTGCTTTGTGCAAGCTGTGGTGGTGTTTCTGAGGTTGATATTCTGTATGGATTTATCCATGCGTGCAGCTTTAAATTGCTGTTATGTGCAGCCTCTACCATATATTCAAGTGCGTCAAATTCAACACTTGCTCCCTGCTCACCTGTTAATATATGAGAGCTTGGATAAATTTCTGATTTATAGAGTGCATCTGAAAATGGTCGTATATGTACAACAAGGGTATTCATTTTGTTACTTAGTGCTGTTTGTACAATTTTATCGAAGTTCTTTTTAAACGAGGTTTCTGTGTATTCTCCTGTATCAAGGGACATATAAGGCACCCATACACCACGCATATTTTCTATTTTTACTGTGGCATATGCTGGGGTGTTTATATTCTGCACAGAATTGCTTGTTATTTCTGCTTCTGTTATGGGAGCTGTAACCCTGATAACGGTGGTAATAACAGCAACTACAACCAATATACATACTGCACTTAACCATGCTTTATTATCTTTAATTTTAATAACCATTATAAATTTCCTTTCAGCTATAAAACGAATTTATAATAATTATTATTCTTTACAGCCTTACTTTATGCATGGATATTTAAAAGCAACATCTTTACGCTAGTGCTGATGCTGTAAAGAGATTGCTTTTTCTGTAATTATTTTATAATTGTTCTAATATAAATAGAGTATGTATACTTTTAATCTTCTTTCTCTGCCATTTCGTGCAGACAGCTACTGCACACCATACGCCCCTTAAACATTGTCAGGTTTGATATACTGCCACAGAATATACAGCCTGGCTGGTATTTACGCATAAGTATACCCTCATCAAGTGTAATAAGCTCAAGAGCTTCATTTTTGCTTATATCATATGCTTTTCTGATTGTTGAAGGTATTACTATTCTGCCCAGTGCATCAACAATACAAACCTGACCCTTGTGGTTTTTTATATTTTTTTCCATTCTTATTTCTCCTTTATCTTCCAAAATATTCCTCATTAAATGCGTTTACAGCATTTATTTATTCTAATTGCCATCATTTTACCAATTTATGGTTAATATGTCAATAATATCTAACAAACATTTAATATTTATTAACAAATTATATTTTATTTTTACATAGGTGTATAGATTATGATGAATTACATATGGGCAGTATTAATGATTATAGCTATTACCTTTGCGATTATCACTGGTAACAGCAATGAAGTAGGAAATGCATTTTTAAGTAGCGGTAAGGCTTCGGTTGATTTACTACTTACACTTGCCGGCACTATAAGTCTATGGAGTGGCGTTATGGCTATTGCAGAAAAATGTGGAATAACACATAATCTTTCTGTTTTATTCAACCCTGTGCTTAAATTGCTTTTCAAGGATTATAAATCCGACCAAAAGGTAATGGAAGCAGTAAGCACAAATATTACAGCAAATTTAATAGGCTTGGGCAACGCAGCTACTCCAGCAGGGTTAAGGGCAATAGCAAGCATGCATACTGGAGAAAACAAAATAAACAACAGTATGGCTACCTTTGTTGTAATGAATACATCTTCAATACAGATAATACCAACAACGATTGCAGCACTAAGGCTAGCTAAAGGCAGTAATGCACCAATGGAAATTGCACCATGTATATGGGTTTCTTCTGCATGTGCTTTAGCTGTGGGGATATTCTCTGTTAAGCTGTGTGGTGCAATAAAAAAGGGGTGGTAATCAGATGGAATATATTGCTTCTACAACTATAGTTTTTATTGTTGGTATAATAATTGCTATAGGGTTAATAAAAAGGCAGGAGGTTTTTCTGCTTTTTACTGCCGGTGCTTTTGAGGGATTAAAAGCTACTTTAAAAATTGCACCGTCTATTATCGGGCTGATTATGATGGTTACGCTATTACAAAGCAGTGGAATCTTCAACGCACTCAGCGATGTATTATCTCCGTTTTGTGCTGCTGTGGGATTCCCTGATGAGGTTATACCATTGGCGTTATTGCGACCGATAAGTGGAAGTGGAGCTATTGCAATACTTGATAATATACTTACACAATACGGAGCTGATTCCTTTGCCGGCAGAGTTGCAAGTGTTATGATGGGGTCTACCGAAACTACATTTTACACTGTTGCCACCTATTTTGGCAGTGTAAACATAACAAAAACAGGCTACACTGTACCGTGTGCTTTACTTGCAGATTTGACCGGTATAGTTATGAGTGTGGTTACTGTGGCTTTATTCTTTTAACGCTGAATAGTAAAAAATCCCTTGTGCGTAGTACACAAGGGATTTTTTTATTGGTGCCTTCAGGCGTGGAAATAAACCCCCGGTTCAACCGGGGGAAGATAAAAAGCTTTAGCAAAAGAAAACCTCCTAGTATAATAGAAATGTGTTTGGCGACGCATTACCTAAGATACAAGGAGGAATTTCACAATGACAATAAATAAAAACGAAATAAGAACAACAGCCCACTCAACATATAGATGTCAATATCATATAGTATTTGCACCAAAATACAGAAGAAAAGAGATATATGGTAAATTAAGAAAAGATATAGGACAAATACTAAGAAAATTGTGTGAGCAGAAAAAGGTGGAAATTATCGAGGCAGAAGCATGCCCAGATCATATACATCTTTTAGTAAGTATTCCACCGTACCTAAGTGTATCACAATTTATGGGATATCTCAAGGGGAAGAGTAGTTTGATGATATTTGACAGGCACGCAAACTTGAAATATAAATACGGTTCAAGGCATTTCTGGTGTAGAGGATATTATGTAGATACAGTAGGAAAGAATAAAAAAATAATATCAGAATACATACAAAACCAGTTAGAAGAAGATAGTGCGTATGACCAATTAACTTTAAAAGAATATATTGACCCGTTTACGGGAAATAAGAATAAGTAAGCAAAAATAAACAGCCACTCGTGAGTGGCCGTTAGTGATAGTAATGCGTTGTCAAACATTCGATACCCCCTGTCACAGGGGGTACGCCAGTAATAACCCCTTATAGGGGTTGTGCAAACCACCCGTTCAACGGGTGGTTTTGATTA
>JAXJDU010000008.1:0-7257 GCA_036301785.1 Acutalibacteraceae bacterium
TAACAAAGGCTACGCAAAAGAACTTCTTAATGCGTGCGAAAACTGGGCAAAAGATAAAGGCTGCAAAGAGTTTGCAAGTGATTGCGAGCTTGATAATCTTACAAGCTTAAAATTTCATTTATCTATGGGTTTTGATGAAGCTAACCGTATTATATGCTTTAGCAAAGAGCTTTAAGGTAAAGAGGTGAATCATAATGACATATACACAAAGAAGCGAAGACTTATTGTTTCAACAAAATTTTGATAATAATTATGAAGTCATCAGAAAAATTGTTGAGGAAAGAAGAGCTTATTGTAGTGTGAAAATGGCTATCACTACACAACACAATATTATGCAAGAATAGTCTATTTTTATCTGAGAAACATTTTATTTAATAATAGGAGGGGATTGTTATGAAGCTATGGACAGCACAGACCATAGAGGTTTATGAAAACTTAAAAAAGACAGGAGTTCATCGCTTTAATGCTGACAAGTGCTACCGTTTTTATGAGTTTTGGGCTGAGCCTTACACTTGGTTAGCTGAAAAAATGAAGGAGCGTATTGGGTTTCCTCCTGAAGGGGTAGAATTTCCTGTTTGGTTTTGGTATAAGTGGAACGGAAATCACCACAAACCAGATTTACGATCCCGACGTTCGTTTGGAACAAAGGGGCAAAAAATGGTTTTACTTGAAGTAGAAATACCTGACAATGAAGTTTTATTGAGTGATTTTGATAGCTGGCATTTTGTGTTGAATAAGTCTCATACATATTACAATACCAATACAGAGCAAGAGTTTGATGAAATCTATAATTGGTTGCAATCACTACCTGAAGTAGAAAGACAAATGGAAATCGAAAAATCGTGGGATAGTATATTTGACATAACTCCAATGAAAAATGATTATCGTCAAACTGGATATTGGGTTCAAGCTACTGCTTGGGAGCTAAGGCTTGAAAATGTGCTAAAAGTAACTCCGTTCACTTGTTAAATTATAGGATTGGTAAAATAGCTATTACGAGCTTTTGAAAAAAGTTAGGTTAAAATCCTAGTCCTTTTAAGCAGGACTTTTAATTTGCTGTTTAACCACTTTATCGGGATGAACATAATAAATCCTGAATACTACAACCATGCACAAGAAAGATTGAATTATATTTCAACTTAAAATTATAAATGATTATTATTGATAGCTAACAATTTATAAATATACAACTCAATAACAATTACATTGGTATCCTATTGGTAATTAAGAAAAGGCATGGTATAATTAGTATAAAAACAGAAGAGGAGATACTGTATATATGCAAAGTGATAAAACATTAGAGGAAGTAAGAAAAATATTTGAGGGTGATAGATTTGCAACCGAAAACGGTGCTGTTATAGACGAAATCGGTGACAAAAGTGCTACCTGTAGTCTGAATATTACTGATTCACACCGTAATGCTATGGGTGCTGTAATGGGAGGTACATACTTTATGTTAGCTGATTTTGCTTTTGCAGTTGCAGCTAACTGGAAAAAGCTAGGCTGTGTATCGGTACACTCTGATATTTCTTTTTTATCTCCTGCTAAGGGTGAAAAGCTGATTGCTAAAGCAGTGTGTTTAAAGGACGGGAAAACAACAGCATGTTATCGTGTAGATGTTACAGATGAGCTAGGAAAGCTGACAGCTACAGTAACGGTTACAGGATGTCATATTTCTTAAAAGGTTGATAATTTTTATAAAATGTATGGATTTGCGTACATAATAATTTAGAATACAATGGAGGTTAAACAGATGAAGGAAATTGATTTATCAAAAGAAATTGATATGTTAAAGGAATTCAGCGAATTTATTGGTGATAACGAGATTTCTACAGCAGAGGATTTTGATGAAACCTTTAACGAATTTGTGATGTTTAAAGGCTTAATGCCAGAATTAAATAAAACTGAAGATGATGCCGAAAATGTTTATGATTATCTTGAACTTGCTCAGTATGCTACAAGTAAGAAAAAGGCTTTGCAATATGCAAAAAAGGCTTTAGAGCTTGAACCAAATAATCTTGATGCAGAGGTTATGGTTGCAGAACTTTCTACCAGCTCTGTTGAAAAATTGCTTGATAAGTATGAAGCCTTACTTGAAAAAGAGGCTAAAAAGCTGGAGCAAGAAAGCTATTTCGAAGATATAGGTGATTTTTGGGGGATTTTTGAAACCAGACCATATATGAGACTGTATTATAGCTATGTTCAGTCGCTTATTGATTGTGGGCGAATAAAATCTGCTGTTAAGCATAGCTCTGAAATGCTAAGATTGTGTAAAAACGACAATCTAGGTATTAGATATAGATTAATGAATTTATATACATACCTTGAAGACGAAGAATCAGCCATTGAGCTTTTCGATAGATACGAACAAGAAGATAGTGCTATGTTTTTGATTCCTCTGTCAATTCTTTACTATAAGCAAGGCGATTTGAAAAAATCAGCGAAATATCTCAAAGAGCTCAAGAATACTAACAAGGATACTCTTGAATTTTTTAAGGGGTTAAGTAGTGGTGATATGGAGTTTATGGAAAAAGGAAATCTATATGGTTATGCTCCTTATACTATTGGGGAGCTTATAGAAGAGTTTAATGAAAATCTACTTCTATTTTTATCTTCTAAAACTTATTTTGATTGGGCATTCAAGAAACTGAAAAGCATGAAATGATGACGTAAGAAAAACAATTCAAATGATTATTTACAGTTTTTGATGATTATAACTTCTGATTAAAAAAATAATAAGGAGAAACAGCTATGTACTATAATATTTACTTTAGTCCTACAGGTGGAACAAAAAGGGTTGCTGATATAATTGCAAGCAACCTTTGTGATGAGTATTGTGATGTTGATATTTGTCGTGATATTGATAATATGACTTTGACAGAATTGGATATCTGCATTGTTTCTGTTCCGTCATATAGTGGCAGAGTTCCTGCAATTGCTATAGAGCGTATCAGAAAAATTAAAGCCAATGGTGCAAAGGCAATTCTAAATTGCGTTTATGGTAACAGAGAATGGGAAGATACACTTACTGAGCTTCAGGATACGCTTGATGACTGTGGTTTTGTTTGTGTTGCAGCAATAGCTGCCGTTGCAGAGCATTCTATCTTCCGTCAGTTTGCAACAGGTCGCCCTGATACAGCAGATTCAATCCAGCTTGCTGAGTATGCAAAGAAAATTACAGAAAAGCTTAATATTGGAAGTTTTGGTAAATTGAAGCTTGAAGGAAATCATGGTAACTACAAGGAAGTTTCCAAAGGTGGTCCTTTCAAGCCTGAAGCAAACGAAAATTGTATTGGCTGTGGAGTTTGTTCCAACGGTTGCCCTGTAAATGCTATTGACAATAAAAATCCTCGTAAAACAAACAAGGAAATTTGCATCAGTTGTATGCGTTGCGTTGGAATCTGCCCTGTTCACGCAAGAGATTTTGATGTTGATTTTATGAAAGAAATGAGCGAGAAAATGGCACCTAAGCTTGGTGGTCATAAGGAAAATCATTTGTTTTTGTAATATTAAAAAGCTTAGCCTACAATTAGCTGCAGGAGGTAATATGGATATAGATGTTTCAATAATACGCAGTAAAAGAAAAACAGTAGCAATACAGGTAAAAGCTGGACAAATAATAGTTAAAGCTCCATTACAAATGAAGACGACAGAAATCCAAGAGCTTTTAGAGCAAAAAAAGGAATGGATTGATAAGCACCTTGCATTAGCAGAAGAAGAAAATAAGCTTACAAGTGAAATAAAACCATATACTATGGAAGAAATAAACAAGCTTGCTGACAAAGCTGTAAAGGTTATACCAGAGCGTGTTAAGCATTACGCACCATTAATCGGTGTAGATTATGGTCGAATAACAATCCGAAACCAGCGTAGCCGATGGGGAAGCTGTTCAAGCAAAGGAAACCTCAATTTTAATTGCCTGCTAATGGAAATGCCTGACGAAATAATTGATAGCGTAGTTGTGCATGAGCTTTGCCATAGAAAGCATATGAATCACTCGTCTGAATTCTATGCAGAGATAGAAAAGGTATTTCCACAATACCAAAAATGTCATAAGTGGCTAAAGGAAAACGGTGGACAATATCTTAGACGATTACAAGTCGAATAAAACTAAAAGAACAACGCAACAGAACGGTATCAAATCTAATTGATATCGTTCTGTAGTTTGTTGGCATAATTCTGTTCTCTTATTGATAGTGTGCTATAATAGTAAATATCATTTATATCTGCCATGCTTAGTTGTGGATATTGATGCTGAATGATATAATATTGAAACAAGCTTGAAGAAATGTATAAAAGGGTGATTAAATGATGAACCGAATAGAGTTTGAAAAATATGTAGAGCATATTTACGAATGTAAAGCAGACTATCCTTGGGAAAGATATCCTGATTACGCTGTATACAGACACCGTCATAGCAGAAAATGGTTTGCTGTTGTAATGGATATACCAAAAACCAAGCTAGGGCTGGGCTCATCAGAAAAAATTGCTGTTGTAAATCTAAAATGCGACCCTATATTGCTAGGTTCATTGCTTGGACAAAAAGGCTTTTTCCCTGCATATCATATGAATAAAACAAATTGGCTAACAGTTGCACTCGAGGGTAGTGTAGAAAAAGATAAAATTGAATGGCTTTTAGAAATGAGTTATAATCTAACTAATAACTAGTAAAGAAAAATGCAGTATAAACACAAAAGATAGTATGAAAATAAACCATTAATTTTGAAAAATATATAGAATAAGTTTCTAGTGTTTTTACTTGAAAATTCTTAAATTATTAGTTATAACAATGTCTAAATGTTTGTAGCTTGTTATTTATAACTAAAACCTATGCTATTAATCTTATTTGTATAAAAATGCAAATGAAACAAAAGTGTAAATAAGGGGTAATAAAAAACAAATGAACACTAAATATAATATGATTATTATAAAAGGAAAAATAAAAACCTCCGATGTAATATCATGTGTCTACAACGAAAATACCCAAAGATGGGATGTGAAATTCAAGAATGGTAAAATATATTCGTATGCATATTTGAATATCGAAAAATTATCTAATCCCGTAGTCTTAAACCCTAATCTATATCGTATCAGCAGAGGAGGTACAGAGCTTTTTAATATCACTGCAATATATGTATTCCGTGGTAAATATGAAACATATTGGCATATTTGCTTTAATAATGACAGTGAAAGAGATTACTGCGAGAGTGATTTAATAATTAAGGAATCTTGCCTCAGTCAAACTCAGACAGCAAATGTATTTGAATATATAAAGCAAATTGCAGGTTTGATTAATCCTGGTAATGAAGATAAAGGAGAAAGATTATTATCTAAAAGATTTAACAAGATTTCTTTTATTGGTAACGATATAGCATTAGCTAAGTATTTAAATCCATCTTCATCACAGGGCAGTAAAATCAAGCACGAATATACACCGATTTTTCCTTTTGGATGTAATAATAGTCAGTACAAGGCTGTAAAAAATGCTATGGAGAATCAATTTAGCGTTATACAAGGGCCTCCTGGAACAGGTAAAACACAAACGATATTAAATATTATTTCCAATATTTTGATACAAGAAAAAACAGTACTGATAGTCTCCAACAATAATGCAGCCACTGAAAATGTATATGAAAAGCTATCTTCACCTAAGTATAATTTGGGATTTATTGCTGCTATATTAGGAAATTTTCAGAATAAAAAAGCATTTATCGAACACCAAAATTCCAATTACCCAGATTTTTCGTCATGGAAAGCAAATGAAAATCCAAAGCTTTTATATAAGAGAATAGCAGAGCAATCCAGTCAGCTTAAAACTGTTTTTGATAATCAAGAAAAATTAGCGTGTTTAAAACAGGAGCTCTCACATCTGCTTACAGAGCAAGCATATTTCAATCAATATGTCAAAGATTCAAATATTAATACTGAGGTTATGAAGTTTAAGAAGAGTTTATCCTCAAAAGATTGGATGTCGTTATGGCAGGAGTGCCAGATGATGGTAGAAACTAAAAAATCAATAGGATTTTTATTTAAAATAAAAGCATTTCTTAAATATGGAATAAGAGATTGGAGCTTCTATAAACAAGATATTTCAATAATAATTACAATCTTTCAAGCTATGTATTATAACTCAAAGCAATTAGAATTGTCTTTGGAGATTACAGATATTGAAAAGTATTTAAGTGGTAGTAACAAAAGCTTGCTTGATGATTTATGCAATCAGTCAATGGTTGTACTAAAAGACAAGCTTGCAAGAAAATACGATGGAAATAATACAAGAAAAATTTTCAGTGAAGAATTTCTGTGGAAGAATCCATACGATATTTTGGCTGAATACCCAGTTATATTAAGTACAACATTTTCATCGAGCAATAGTCTGAGGTCAGATGTGGTGTACGATTATCTTATTATAGATGAGGCTTCACAGGTAGATATTGCAACTGGGGCATTGGCACTATCCTGTGCAAGAAATGCAGTTATTGTGGGTGACACCAAGCAACTGCCGAATGTTGTTGATGGTAATATAAAAACTCAAGCAAAAGCTATATTTGAAACTTTTAATGTAAATGAAGGATATCAGTACACAAAAAGCTTTTTGCAATCTGTTTTAGAAGTTATGCCAGATGTAACACAAACATTATTACGGGAGCATTATAGATGTCACCCTAAAATAATTAATTTCTGCAACCAGAAATTCTATCGTGGTGAATTGATTATAATGACAACAGATAGTGGTGAAGAAGATGTGCTATCTGTTGTAAAAACAGTACCAGGAAATCACGAGCGTAACCATTATAGCCAACGCCAAATAGATATTATTAAAAATGAAATCATACCCAAATATACTTTAAGTCCAGAAGAAACTGGAATTATTGCACCATACAAAAATCAAGTAGAAGCACTGAGCAGAGAAATAACTGATATTGATATTGCCACAGTACATAAGTTTCAAGGTAAGGAAAAAGAGAACATTATTATCTCTACTGTAGACGATGAAATATCTGATTTTGCTGATGATCCTTATTTAATCAATGTGGCTATATCAAGAGCTAAAAATAAATTAATGTTGGTGGTAACAGGTAACGAGCAATCTAAAGAGCGTAATATAACAGATTTGATAGATTACATTCAATATAATAATTTCGAAATAACAGAGAGTAAAATTTATTCGATTTTTGACTACCTGTACAAACAATATACCGAGGAAAGAATAGCATATCTACAAAAGCATAAAAAGATATCAGAATATGATTCGGA
>JAXJDU010000009.1:0-1621 GCA_036301785.1 Acutalibacteraceae bacterium
CATAAGGTTTATTAATAATATAAGCTATACAAAAGCCTATAATAAATGGTGTTGCTACTGTTACAAGTGTTTTCAGTGCTTTCCATATCAAAAAGAAATTACTTATTACAAAGTAAGCAAATATTGCAAACACTATAAGCAGCATGGTTTGTTTGAATTTTTTCTTGCTCATAAATTTCCTCCTGTATCAAAATAATGACATCTGGCTGCTTTCAGGAATATCCTTTAAAGCACCTGATTCTTTTAAGGTTTCTACCACTGCTGTTGAAACGCCTGTACGGGCTTTTAGCTCTTCTATAGACAGATATTCGCCTTGCTTACCACCCTCGGCTAGGCTGAGTGCAGCAGCCTCACCTACACCTGCAAGTGAGCTGAATGGCAGTCTTATTTTATCGCCCTCTATAACAAACATTTTTGCTTCTGATTTATAAATATCTATTGGTAAAACAGAAATCTTTCTTGCAAGCATTTCATTAACAATTTGCAGGGTATCCATTTCGGTTTTATCGGTAGCTGTTGCAAGGTTTTGTGATTGCTTATCCTTGATAGCCTTTATCTTTGCAACAACTGCTTCCTTACCCTTTAACACGGTTATTGCGTCAAAGCCGTCACTACGCACTGTAAAGTAGGCAGCATAATACTCAACTGGTTTATGTACCTTATACCAGCCTAAGCGAAGCGTTGCAATCATATACGCTGCAGCGTGTGCCTTTGGGAACATATATTTAATCTTCATACATGAATCAATATACCATTGTGGAACATTGTTATCCTTCATGGCTTGCATATGCTCCTCTGTAAGAAGCTTTGTAGCGTTACCCTTACGCACAATCTCCATTATTTTAAACGCCATTTTCGGTGGCAATCCACGGTGCATTAAGTAGGTCATAATACTGTCTCGAGTACCGATAACCTCTGAAATTGTGCATACACCGTCTTTGATTAAATCAGCAGCGTTACCAATCCATACATCGGTACCGTGTGAAAGACCCGAAATTTGAAGCAGGTCTGAGAATGTTTTAGGCTGACACTCTATAAGCATTTGTCGTACAAAAGGTGTGCCAACCTCTGGCAATGAAAATGTACCGGTTTCGCAGTCTATATCCTCTGGTGTAATACCTAACGCAGCAGGAGATGTAAACAATGAAATTACTTTTTCATCACTCATTGAAACATCCATTACAGGAATACCTGTGAACAGCTCAAGGTAATGATAGATTGTAGGAACATCGTGTCCCAGCTCATCAAGCTTACATATTGTATCGTGAATAGAATGGAAATCGAAGTGTGTTGTGATGTTGTCGGAATCCTGTTTATCAGCAGGACGCTGTACTGGACAGAAGTCGTAAACCTCCATACCTCTTGGTACAACAACCATTCCTCCCGGGTGCTGGCCTGTGGTTCTTTTTACACCGGTGCAACCGATTGAAAGGCGTTCCATTTCTGCCTTATTAAGCATTTTACCTGTTTCTTCAACATATTTCTTTACATATCCATAGGCTGTTTTATCGGCAACTGTGGCGATTGTACCAGCCTTAAAGACATTATCCTTACCAAACAGCTCTTCGGTATATCTATGTGAGCTGGACTGATATTCACCACTGAAGTTAAGGTCTATATC
>JAXJDU010000010.1:0-11067 GCA_036301785.1 Acutalibacteraceae bacterium
AAAAAGGCTGGACCTAAACTTTACGCTTGAGTGCCTGCTACGCAGTCACTCAAGATACGCACAAACAAAAATTAAATTACCCCAACGCAAAAACCAATTTCACCCAAATGCAGTTTGACTAAGCGTGGGGGATTCCATAAGGGGGACTTTGTCCCCCTTTGGTCGTGTGGGGTGGGTTAAGGGAGGGGATTTCGAAATTCCCTCCCTTGCAATCTTTGCTTACTTTCTTTTGTAAGAAAGTAAGTCCCTGAATGTAACCAATTTACGAAGTAAATTGATTGCGAGGGACAAGCACTTTAAATAATAAATAGTTTTATATTATAAAAATAGTTTGTAAGAGTTGTTATTCTGGCTTGAGTACAAAGTAAGTAAGACACCGACACATTATATGTGTCCCTTATAAAAATACTTTGTAACAGTACAAACTAACTGCAAATATTAAAACTATAGCATTGTGCTATAAAGCCATACAGAGTGCAACTCTGACCAATAAACTACAGTTTACACCACCACGCTTACGCTGCTGCCGAATGGTGATGAGTTTACTATTATTTTGCTGTCTATGCTGGACTTAAGCTCGTTTACATGAGAAATAATACCTACAAGTCGGTTTCCGTGGGTCAGCTGATTCAGTACAGCTATTGCAGTATTTAACGATTCATCATCTAATGAGCCAAAGCCCTCATCTACAAACATTGCGTCAATCTGTATACCACCTGCCTGCTGTTGAATAACATCAGAAAGACCCAACGCCATTGCCAGCGAAGCCTTGAAGGATTCACCACCTGAAAGCGATTTTACACTACGGATACTGTTTGTATAGTGGTCATGCACATCAAGCTCTAAGCCGGCTTTTCTTCGACTGGAGGTTTGTGTGCCATGTACAAGCTCGTATCGTTGTGCTGTCATTGCCGATAATCTCACATTAGCCTGTGCGATAATCTGCTGGAAATAAGCTCCCTGAATATACTGCTCGAAGGCTAGCTTTTCTTTGCCTGCCAAAGTACCATTTGCTGTGTCTGACAGATTTTTTAGCATAGAGCATTCCTCTGACTGCTTAGCAAGTGTTTTATAGGCTTTTTCGATAATCCCAGCATTTGCCTGATTATTTTTGTACTCTGTATGGCTGGTAACAAAGCTGTTTTCAACAGCCTTGTAACGCCTGTCTGCATCAGCACAGCTTAGCTGTAGCTGTGTAAGGTCTACATACTCAATGCCCTTAAGCTGCTTTTCGTAAACCTCTGTACTGCTTTCTGCCTTTGCTACTGACTCCTTATATTTTTCAAGGTCACTTTCTGCCCTTGCAATTTCAAGCTCTGACATTTTTCTTTGCTCGTATTCGTCACGACCAGCAATTTCAAGCTCGTCCATAACTGCCTGTATTACCTTGCTTTGCTCAAGTGCCTTTTTATGTGACTGAGCACGGGCTACAGTAAGCTGGGTAATTTCACCCTGCAACAGGTTAAGCTGCTTCATCACTGCTTCCAGCTCTTCTTTGGCTGTATGTGCTTCTTTTTCTATTTTGTCTGCCTCTGCCTTTAATTCTTTGATTCTTAGTGCAAGCTCTGTTTTTGAAGAAAATTGCAGCTGTGCTTTCAGCTGTGAATATTGCTTTGTCTTTTCTGCAAGTGAAGCCTCAAGCTTGCTTACCTCTACATTGTTTATCTGTAGCTGTGCTGTAACTGCATTAAGGCTGTCTTCTGCTGTTTTTTGCTGTTGTCTTGCTTTTTCCAGTAAAGTAATTGTGCTTTCAAGCTCCTTTAATTTTGCACCAAGATAATTTTCGTTAACACAGCACTGTAAATAAATCTTTGGTAAATCCTGTAAAGAATCAACAGCAATATTCAGCTGCTGACAATAATCGTTTATATTACCATTCAGTATTTTAACCTCGCTGTTTAAGGACTCTATACTTGTGCTCAGGTTTGTACGCTCAGTACGGTTTTGCTCCAGCTTGGCTTTCAGGCTGTCAAGCTCTTCCTTTGTAAGAACATTTTCCTCTTGCTGTGCTGGGAAGGGGTGCATAATTGAGCCACATACAGGACATCTTTTTCCTTCCTCCAGCTTCTGAGCAAGCATACCAGCCTGTGCCATGTAAAACTTACTTTCAGCCTCTTCATATTCCTTGGCAACAGCCATACATTGTCTGTCCTGCTTCTGTAGCTTTTCTGACAGGTTAACCCATTTTTTACGGTTTTCTTCTCTGTCCTTTACAAGCTTTTCAAGACGCTGTATGTCTGTTTTTCTCTTTATATTTTCTGCAAGCTCTGCCTTGGTCTGCTCGAGTACAGCAGGAGCCTTTGTATTTTCTTCGATATACTGTGCTGTAGCTTTAAGCTTTTGGGTGTGTTTTTCACGGTTTATATCAAGCTCTTTTATGCTTGTCTTAAGCTTTAAAATATCAGCTGTAAGTCTGTTTATTTCTGTGCTGAGCATATCAAGCTTATCATAGCTTTCTTCCTGCTGTGTAAGCTTCACAGCCTCTTCCCGACAGACTTCTTTCTTTGGCAGCTGTAGCTCGGCTTTGCTTAAATTCTCCTGTGCTGCTGCAAGCTGCTGCTCACACACCTCTGTTGCCTTATTTTTAGCTTTAAGCTGTGTATCAACCATTGTATATTCTTGTTTCAGCTTGTCGTATTCGTTAAACTCTGGTACAAGTCTTTTCTGCATAAGCTTTGCAAAGGCTACTCTTTCTGCTGTTGCCTGCTTTTCTGTTTTTAAGCCTGCAAGCCTGTTAAGCTCTGCCTTTACTGCCTGATATTCCTCTATAAGTCTGTTGTTCTTTTTTGCCAGCTCCAGCCTTTTTTGTGCTTCTATTCTTTCGTTTTCCAGCTTTACCTTCTGTTGCTCAAGCTCTGCAAGCTTTTCTTTCTGCAATACGATAAGCTCTGTTAAAAATTCTATAACCTCATCGGCCTTATACTCGTAATTTTCCTTTACTGCTTCCCATTGCTCCAGTCTGCTTTCGTCTGCTGTTATATCATTTACAGATTTATTAAGTACAAACAAAGTCTGATTTCTTTCCTCTGTTTTTTCTCTTAACATAAGCTTCAGCTTTTCTTGCAGACTCTGATATATAGCTGTATTGAAAATTTTACGGAATATATTTCCTCTTTCTTCACTGCTTGCAAGCAGCAGTTTTAAGAAATCACCCTGTGCTATCATCGCAATCTGCTTAAACTGGCTGTAATCAAGACCTAAAATCCTCATAACATAGTCACTTACCTCACCCATACCGGTTACAACCTTACCGTCCGGTAATTCTATAGATGCATCAGCTGGCTGTAGAGTTGTGCCTGTACCACGCTTTTTTGGTCGGTGATATTCAGGGCTTCGTGTGATTTTATATTGCTTATTTGCATGAGTAAATGTAAGGTTTACAAAGGTTGGTACCTCTGGTGGTGCAAACTGACTTCTCAGCATATCACCTGTACGGTTTACACCACTTGCTCTGCCATATAACGCAAAGCATATAGCGTCAAAAATAGTTGTTTTACCTGCACCCGTATTACCTGTTATCAAAAACAAACCTTTATCGCCCAGCTTTGAAAAATCTATTTCCACCTTGTTTGCATAAGGGCCAAAGGCACTGATTATAAGTGTTGTAGGCTTCATCAGCAATCACCCTCCAATTCCTTTAAAATGTTATACACTATCTCTCTTTGTTCATCACTTAAAGCTGAGTCATTCCGTGTCATATAAAAATCCTCAAAAAGCTCTATACTGCTTTTACTGCCCATTGATTTCAGCTTTACTGCACTTTCTGATGCTGCTGTGCGTTTGTTGTTATAGCTCATACCCATTATATTAGGGTACACACTTCTCAGATGACCTATAGCATCAATAGGCTCAATTTCGTCTGTAAGCTCGGCAAAAATATAATCATCAGTATTGCCCACAGGAGCTTCTGTAAGCTCTTTAAGCTCACCCTTTATTGTACGCATATCTCTTAAAGGTGTAAGAGGAATTTCAGTTTTAGTTATCTTTTTATCTGCAATTTCAAGCATAACAACAGCCTTATTATGCTTACATTCAGACTTTGAATATTTAAGTGGTGAGCCACAATAAACAATTCTGCCGTCCATACTTTGCTTTGCGTGCAGATGACCAAGTGCTACATAATCAAAGCTGTCAAAAACATCTGCACTTACATTATCAATACCACCAACATAGGCTGTTTCTGAATCGGTGCGTTCCATGTCTGTACCATTGGTTACAAACTGATGTGCAACCAATATATTAAGCCTGTCCTTATCGATATCTGAATTATCAAGCACCAGCTTTATTGCGTCTGTGTAGCTGTTAATTTCTGACTCCTTATAAAAGGCTCTTACATTGGCTGGCTTTATAAATGGCAATGTATATATGTCTACCGTTTCTATGTTATCGCTTAATGTATATTTTACAGCCTTGCCATTGAATACACCGTCTATATATACCTTATTTGCAGAGATAAGTCTGCTGCAGCAGCCTAAACGCTCAGGTGAATCGTGGTTGCCACTGATTATATGTACCTGAGTTTTCTTGTTTGCAAGTGCTGTAATAAATTCGTCATAAACCTCTACAGCCTCGGCAGATGGTACAGATTTATCGTAAACATCGCCTGCTATAAGCACAGCTGCAGGCTTTTCACTGTCTACAATATCAAGAATCTGATTTAATATGTACCTCTGGTCATCAAGCATATTTACTTCGTTCACTATCTTACCAATATGCAAATCTGACAAATGCATAAGCTTCATAACTATTCACCCCAATTATTAATTTTTCTGATAATATCTATCACCTGTGACAAATCGTCTGCCTTGTCATAAATAATCTTTGCCGTTTCTTCGTCTGGCTGAGTAAGGTCTGGCACCATTACAGCCACACAGCCTGCACGGTATGCAGACAAAACACCATTCGGAGAATCCTCAAGTGCTATACAGCTTTCGGCTGGCAGGTCTAATCTTTTTGCTGCCTCTAAATAAATATCCGGCTGTGGCTTGCCATGTGCTACCATAGAGGCAGACACCACCTTATCAAAGTAATGGTATATATTAAGCTTTGTTAAATACTCCTTTGTTCTGTCAGGTGGTGTTGCTGTGGCAACTGCACACTTTAAGCCCTTCAGCTTTATATACTCCAGCAGCTCGTCTATGCCCTTTTTCTTTTCTATTCCGTACTTTTCTATATGCTCGCTCATATATTTTTTTCTAAGCTCTTTTACAGCATAATAGTCGTAATCATCGCCAACTAAATTTTTAAGCAATGGTATTGCATACTCGGCTGGCAGGCTACGAATCTGCAATACATACTCCGGCTTCATATCATACCCAAGCTCACAGGCTGCTTTTACATAATATTTCTGCAACCACTTTTCGGTATCTATAATCAAACCGTCCATATCAAAAATTATACCTTTTATCATCGTTTACACCTCTTGTTCAATATATAAATCACCTGTATAAAAATGAGAGTTCCATATTTTTTCAAACTCCTCACCAGTTATTTTACAAGCATAAAATTCTTTTCCAAATACACCAGAATTAAAATCCTGTACTGTAGCAACCGGCACTGCTTCTATAGCCCCGTCATAAAGGTTGTTGATATTTTTTATTTCTCTGTCTGCAAAAATATCAACAGAACGCTTTGCAAATCTATCGTCATCTAAATTAACTTCATAAAGAATAATAACAGGCTCATCATCAAAATTATGTGACCAAAACAATTTTATATATTCAAAGTTCCCCATAATGCTAACCCTCGGCTATGCTTTTTTCATTATGTATAATCTATAGGCAATGTCTATAAAGCATATACTAATTTAAGGATTTATAAATTCCACAATTGTATTAACTGTTTTTTCTATTTGCTCTTCAATGGTAATGCTTGGTGTACCATCACCATTCTGTGCACCATACATACCAAAATAAGAATGGCAACCACCGTCTATTATTATTTCTGAAAAATCATCTGGCAGATTTGCTCTATTTTCGCTGTAGCTTTCTTGATTCAGTATTTTATCCTCGCTACCATAAACTGATATAACATCAAGCTGTGAATCTGATAAATCAGCAGTAGAATATGAGCCAAGCAAAATCAAGCCATCATATTCAGCTGTATGCTCTGAAAGATAAGCTGCTGCCATTGAGCCACCCAGTGAATGACCACCGATATACCATTTTTTTATTTGTGGGTATTGCTTTTGTATTCCATCTGCTGCGTTTATATCGAAAACAGCTAAATTAAATGGCATTTCTACTAACGCACAGAAAACACCCTTATCTGCAAGTGATTTCATAAGTGGAGCATAAGCAGTATATTCCACCTTACCACCAGGATAGAATATAAAACCTGCATTTGCCTTTTCAGGTTCAAATATAATTGTGTTATCTTCAAGAGTCTGCATCTGGACTGTATTTGCTACAGCAAAGGCTTCAACAGCGTTGGTATCAGCGTGATAATAATCACCAAGATAAACGGCACAGCCTACAGTAATAATAGCTACTACCAAAATACTTATAACAGTGATTATAAATATTTTTCGTTTTCTTTTAAAAAGACTCATTTTTATCTCCTGTTCAATAAATTGTGGTTTAGCTGTGAGCTGACGCTCACACCAGTGGCGAGATAATCGTAAAGTTTAGGTCCAGCCTTTTCAAAGGCTGGTGGGTGATGTAACCAATTCCGTAGGAATTGATTGCCTGGGGTAACACCCCTCGTGGGATTTTAAAGGGTGAAACCCTTTAACTCATAGTTTTTCCTAAAAATGCCATTGAAAATGGCATTTTTAATAATTACGAAGAGTTAAGGGCGTGGCCTAATGTAACCAATTTACGAAGTAAATTGATTGCGTAAACCCACAAGGGCTTTGCCCTTGACCCATAAACTTTTGAAAAAGTTTAATCAAAACTTTTAAGTTTTGGTTTGTGCGTAACTTCCCCACAAATTCCAATTTATCAACAAAAGGCAACGCAGTGTGTAACTTAGCGTTGCCTTTTAAATAACCATAAATATTATTAGATTACTTTAGAACAAAGCCAATTTTCTTCATAGCCTTATCAACTGTTCTTTGAGAAATCCTTCTTGCTATATCTGCAGACTTATCGTAGCATTCCTTCAGATAAGCCTTATCCTTAATTAATCTGTCAAAGTTTTCCTGAATAGGTCTTAGCTCCTCTACAACAGCTTCACCAACTGCTGTTTTAAAATCGCCGTAGCCTTTGCCCTCAAACTCTTTTTCTATCTCTTCGTTTGTTTTGCCTGTAACAGATGAGTAAATACCCATAAGGTTGTTAATACCCTCTTTACCCTCACCAAAACGAACACAAGCCTCGCTGTCAGTTACAGCACGCTTGAACTTCTTCATAATAACCTCTGGCTTATCAAGCACAGCTACATATGAGTTTACATTTTCGTCTGATTTGCTCATCTTCTTTGTAGGGTCCTGCAATGACATTACTCTTGCACCAACCTTTGGTATATAGCCCTCTGGCACCTTGAAGGTATTGCCATAAATACCGTTAAAACGCTCTGCAATATTTCGTGTAAGCTCAAGGTGCTGCTTCTGGTCTGCACCAACTGGTACAAGGTCTGCCTGATAAAGCAGAATATCTGCTGCCATAAGTGCTGGATATGTAAACAAGCCAGCGTTGATGTTGTCTGCGTGCTTTACAGATTTATCCTTAAACTGTGTCATTCTTGAAAGCTCGCCATACTGTGTATAGCAGTTTAAAAGCCATGCAAGCTCTGCGTGTGTATTAACATGGCTCTGAATAAAGAACAGGCTCTTTTCTAAATCTACACCACAAGCAAGCAACAGTGCATAAGCTTCGTATACATTTGCTCTGAATTTTGCAGGCTCTTGTCTTACTGTAATAGCGTGCAAATCTGCAAGTGCATAAATACAGTTGAATTCGTCCTGTAGCTTTATCCAGTTTTTAATTGCACCTAAATAGTTGCCAAGTGTTATAGTACCTGTTGGCTGAATAGCACTGAATATTACTTTTTTCTTTTCTGTCTGCTGTTCCATTTTTTATCACTCCCTGTTACTCGCAAAGCTCTTTTACCAGCTCTCCTAATATTTTTACACCCTTAACAAGCTGTTCGTCTGTTGGTGTTGAGAAGTTTACTCTGAATGAATGTGAAACTTCGCTTTCGTCTGCCAAGAAAGCATTACCTGGTACTACACATACCTTTCTTAAAACTGCCTCTTTGCAGAATTTCAGCATATCTATATGCTCAGGTAGCTTACACATAATAAATAAACCACCGTCAATTTTATCGTATGTAACATATGGTGCTAAATGCTCGTCAAGCAAATCCATCATAAGCTGTGCCTTTTTGCTGTATAGCTTTCTCAGCATTTCAAGATGAGCGTCAAAGTCATATTTTGTTACAAACTCATAAGCAACCATCTGTGACCATATATTAGTGTGAACATCCTGACCCTGCTTGCAAACAACCATTTTCTGAATAACAGGTGCAGGTGCAACACACCAGCCTACACGCATACCTGGTGAAATAACCTTAGAGAATGAACCGGCATAGATAACTATACCGTCTGTATCAAGTGATTTTATAGATGGCACATACTCACCTGAATAACGCAAATCGCCATATGGATTGTCCTCGATAATAAGCACACCGTACTTTTTAGCAAGCTCATAAATAGCCTTACGCTTCTCAAGGCTTGTTGTAACACCAGAAGGATTCTGGAAGTTAGGTATTACATAGATAAGCTTAACATTCTTCTCTGTTTTAAGCTTTTCCTCAAGAGCCTCTATATTCATACCATCTGATTCTACAGGCACGCCAACAAGCTTTGCATTGTATGAACGGAATGAATTTAATGAACCAATAAAGCTTGGAGCCTCACAGATGATAACATCACCCTCGTTACAAAGTGACTTTGTAGCAAGGTCCATAATCTGCTGAGCACCTGATGTGATTATAAGGTCATCGTTTTCGTTGCCTATATTGTGCTTTTCTTTCATATAACCCTTCAAGAAATTTCTTAAAGGTGCATAGCCCTCGGTAACGCTGTATTGCAGAGCGTCAATTGGGTTTTCCTTTAAAATTCTTGCAGAAATCTCTGCAATTGCCTCGCTTGGAAAAGCGTCTGGTGCTGGGTTACCTGCTGACAGTGAAATAACCTGTGGGTCTGCTGCATATTTAAAAATCTCTCTGATTGCAGATGGCTTTAAAGCACTTACTCTGTCACTGAAAATATATTCCATTTATATCAACTCCATATCTATTACTAAGACTTTTATTTTACCATATATGATACATTTATTCAAGAATTTATATGCAATTTAACTGTAATACCAGATATCATTTAAAATAAGTAATAATTCCGAAGCAAAAGCTTACAAAAACTATGCTCATTTTTTAACAGGTATCGCCTGTAAAGTGCAAAATAACAGGCTGTAAACTGCAGACTCAGTCGTTGACACACCTGTTAATTTATAATAAAATCACTCTTGTATAATTCATTTTTATAACGGAGGAAATTAAATGAAGCTAAAAACGAAGGGGTTAATCAGTATTATTTTATCTGGCACCATGCTTTCAAGTGTGCTTGCAGGCACTGGCATAAATGCAGGTGCAGAAGACTTCACATTGGACAACACATTTAAGCAGGACGGTTACACCTGCAGAATGCTTGATAACGGCACTGTAGAGATTAACAGATATACAGGCAGTGAAAAGGAAGTAACTATTCCCGATACTATAAACGGCTATACCGTTACACAGATTGGTACTATTGCATTTAAAGAGCATGACCAAATAACCAGTGTTACAATACCTGAGACAATTACACTTATAGATGACCGAGCATTTATAGACTGTACAGCCTTAACAGATATAAATATTCCCGACACTCAAATAAGCATTACAATGAACGCCTTTGAGAATACAGGCTATTACAACGACAACAGCAATTGGGAAGACGGTGCATTATACATAGATAATCATTTTGTTGACTCAAATGACGAGCTAGCTACCAACTACACAGTTAAGAATGGTACCGTTTCAATATCATCAGCTGCTCAAGAAAATGTTGTTAAAATAACAATACCAGCAAGCGTAAAATCAATTGTTATTGATCCAATAGCCTCATATTTTACAAAGGAAATCAATGTTGCGAAGGAAAACAAATATTACAGCTCTAACGATGGCGTATTGCTTGATTCTCAAGGAACTACATTGCTTCTATTTCCTCGTGATAAACATTACACAGAATATACAATCCCTGACGGAGTAACAACATTAGCTGAAACTGCATTCAAAAGCTGTGACTTAACTAAATTAACAATTCCTGAAAGTGTTAAAGAAATTCGCACAGAATACTATGGAGGCGTACTAGAGGGTTGCTCTTTATTAAAGGAAATAATTGTAGACAGCGAAAACGATTATTTTTACTCTGAAGAAGGTGTTTTGTTTGATAAGCAAAACAACAAGCTGCTTAAATATCCACCATACAGGGTTGGACAAAATTATAAAATACCTGATGGCATAAAGGAAGTAGCAACCTATGCCTTTAAAGACTGTGATTTAACTACCTTAACATTGCCAGCAAGCTTAGAGAAACTAAATACAGCTGAAGAATTATTCCCTGATAAAGAGTATGAGCTGGAGGAAATAAAAATTGATGGCGAAAGCGAATTTTATTATACAGTTGATGGTGTTTTATTTGAAACTAAAACTAATAAGCTTGTTAAATACCCTCCTAAAAAAACAGATGAAAGCTATAACATTCCTGACGGTGTAAAAGAAATAGTTCCTACAGCCTTTTTAAGATGTAATTCATTAACAAGCGTAACAATACCACTTAGCGTAACATATATTGATTTTAACGCTTTTAGGTGGTGTGACGAATTAAAAGATATAACAATATTAAATCCTAACTGTTCGATTAATGTGTATGCAGTACAAGGCTGTGACGGTGCTAAAATTCACGGCTATAACGGCTCAACAGCTAAAAAATTTGCACGAGGCGAGGATTTTAAATTTGTTTCTATGGGTGACTCTGCGTTAACAATAGCAGGCAATACAAATACAGATAACTCTGTTATGGGT
>JAXJDU010000011.1:0-4616 GCA_036301785.1 Acutalibacteraceae bacterium
ACTGTTTGGTGCAGTGGCATTAGCAATAGTTTTATTTGCTGCTATGCTTGGTACAAAACCAAAGGAGCGTTATCTTTATTCTGATATTATAGGATATTTTGAGCGTTTAGAGGTTAAGGCGTTTAACCTTGATTTAGGCACAGGCAAGCTGGAGCTTCAGCTGAGAGCAGACGCAGATATAGAGAACAACTTTGTATATAACGAAAAAAGTCAGGGCTTGCTATCTATTGCTTTAAATGGTGAAGAAAATAATAAAGCAACAGAAAAGCCAGCACAAAAGCCTGCAGAAAAACCAACCGAGCCAAAGGGCTTAGGTAACCTTACAAAAAATGGTGATAAAACTAACGGTGCTATTATAACCTACACAGTACCTGATGTTGGTGTATTCTGGAATACAATCACAGGTCAGGTAGGTGGCAGTAAGGGTGTAAACCTTATTGATGCATATAACGAAAAATATCCTGACGCACCAATGGTGTATAACTACAACAAGGCTTCCGACAACAGCTGGCTGTGGGAAACTATCCCAATGCTTGTTATGGTTGCTATACTTGTAGTGGTATGGGTATTTATTCTTAGAAAAATGTCTGGTGGTATGGGTGACCCAACAAAAACCTTCGGCTTTGGCAAGGCTAAGCTTAAAAATCTTAACGACGAAAAGCGTAAAACTACATTTGACGATGTAGCAGGTGCCGATGAAGAGAAGGAAGACCTTGAAGAAATCGTACTTTTCCTTAAGGATAGCAGTAAGTTCAGTGCATTAGGTGCTAGAATACCAAAGGGTGTGCTGCTTGTTGGTCCTCCAGGTACTGGTAAAACTCTGCTTGCAAGAGCTGTTGCAGGTGAAGCAGGTGTACCATTCTTCTCAATTTCTGGTTCAGACTTTGTTGAGATGTTCGTTGGTGTCGGTGCTTCAAGAGTAAGAGATTTATTTGAACAGGCAAAGAAAAACAGTCCTTGTATAGTATTTATAGATGAAATCGATGCTGTAGGTCGTCAGCGTGGTGCTGGTGTTGGTGGTGGTAACGACGAGCGTGAGCAAACACTTAACCAGCTTCTTGTAGAAATGGATGGCTTTGGCATTAACGAGGGTATCATTATGATTGCCGCAACTAACCGTCCAGATGTACTGGACCCTGCTCTAATGCGTCCAGGCAGATTTGACAGACAGGTTGTTGTAAACTACCCTGATATCAAGGGCAGAGAGCAGATTCTTAAGGTGCACGCAAAGGATAAGCCACTTGCTCCAGATGTAAAGCTGGATGTAGTTGCAGGTACAACAGCAGGCTTTACAGGTGCAGACCTTGAAAACCTGCTTAACGAGGCAGCTCTTTTAGCAGCAAGAAAAGACATGAAGGCAATAACAATGCAGGAGATTCAGGACGCTATGATGAAGGTTGTTGTTGGTGCCGAGAAGAAGTCTAAGGTTATGTCTGAAAAAGAGAAGAAGCTTACAGCATATCACGAGGCTGGTCATGCTATTGCTTTCTATGCTTGTCCAACTCAGGACCCTGTACACGAAATTTCAATTATCCCAAGAGGTATGGCAGGTGGTTACACAATGCCACAGCCTTCAGAGGACAGAAGCTATAAATCAAAGCGTACTATGGAAGAGGATATCGTAGTATGCTTAGGTGGTAGAGCAGCCGAGGCCTTGGTACTTGACGATATTTCTACAGGTGCTTCTAACGATATCGAAAAGGCTACCGAAACAGCAAGAGCAATGGTAACACGCTATGGTATGAGCGATGTTGTAGGCCCTATCAACTATGCTGGTGGTCAGGAGGTATTCATCGGCAGAGATATGGGCCATGCAAAGGATTTCTCTGACGCTACTTCTGCAGAAATCGACAGAGAGGTACACAGAATTATCACAGAGGCTTACGACAGAATCAAGGATATCCTTACAGAGTATATGCCACAGCTTCACAGCGTTGCACAGTATCTGATGAAACACGAGAAGATGAACGGTGAAACCTTTGACAGCATTATGAATGGCACATATGTAGAGCCTGTTGAGGAGCCAGAGGAAGAGAATACAGCAGATAACACTATGTTTGATGATATAAATATCGCTACAGACAGCACAACTGACGCTGAATAAATTTAAGGTAAGCTGATAAGCTTGTTTAGCAAGGCGATATTCAAAGCTAAATACAACCTATAAAAAAGCAGACCGTTATAAACGATCTGCTTTTTTTGAAACTTATTAAATTTATCTGGAGTGGTTACTCATGTTGAAAAGAAAATATAGTATAGTTCCACTTGCTTATGAAAAGAAAATGCTGACGATAGAGTTTGACGATAACAACAGGTATGGCTTATTATCGGTTTTTCTTGTTTCTGAGGTACATAATTTTGAAGTGTGGGTAAAAGAGCAGTTCGATAAGGTGCTATCCGGCGAATGTGAATCAAACTCTTTTTCAGGGAATATCTGCGATGTAGAGGTTACACCAGACACAACCAAGGTGTATGATTTGTTCGATGATAACGAAGAGCCATACAGGTGTGAGGTTGACACAAAAGAGCTTAGAAGCCTTATTGATGAATGGTGTGAGATTTCAGCAAAATTCAAAGAAACAGGAGAGCTGCCTGTTTCATCAGAATGGATAGAAAATAAATTAGTCTGAGAGGTAAGATATGATAGAGGTTGGAATTATAGTTGGTAGTATAGCTGTAATAATTCTGTTTGCCTTCTTCTTGAAAAAGTTCAGCTTTGATTTTAAAGGCAAAGAGTTAGTTGTTTTTTGGGTTATATTTACCCTTGGTGTATATTTAGGCATTGAATTCGCATTCTTCTGGATGTCGGTGGCAACAATGTTTCTGGCCGTTTATTACTTATTGCGATTGTGTAAAACAAGAAAGTACATCAGATGGTACCTGTTTGTGATACAGATAATATTGTCTGCTGTATTTCTGATTATATTTATTCAATACGAAAAAACAATCTGTCAGGGTTGGTGTAACGGGTCGTTAATAATTTATGCTTTTCTTCTTGCAGTCGTTGCATATATGCTTCTTATGAATCTGATTAAATATGTGGTTAGTCAGATATGCAGTATTGTTAAAAAGCTCAGAAGTAAGTAAAATCAGAATCAAGGCATAAAATTACCCTGGATTTTCAAAAAATCGCATGTTTACGCCGTTTGCAACGCTTTTTTACACAATTGTCAGCGTTGGTTGACAGATTGCAAGGCAAAATTGGTGGTGTTTTTTACCTATAAATCCTATAATAAACTCATCACAGGGAAACCTGAAAAAGTTTTAAGGAGAGATTTTTATGAAAATCAAAAAAATTATGAAAAACATCAACCCATTAAACAACACACAGGAAGTGTCTGCTGCATTATATGTTATCAAAAAGCTGCTTGCGTTCTTTTTGATTTACGGAGTGTCAGCAGTTGCTGGCGAGGTAGTTGTAATTGGTGGCTTAATGGCAAGGGGGTATAACCCACTTAATGGCGATATGCCAACAGGCTACATAGCTCAGCTATTACCTTATTATGGCTTTGCAATATTTTTTATAGTAGCAGTACTATATTGTAAGCTTGTTGAAAAAAGAGGTATTAAGTCACTTGGTTTTAATAAAAAGGTTTTTGATTATGTAACCGGTGCTGTAATAGCAATTTTAATGATTGCTGTAATAGCTGTTGTGTGCTGTATAACAGGAGTATTCACCTTTAACGGTATTACATCAATTAATGTCGGATACCTGCTGCCTATGCTTATAGCGTTCTTTATTCAGAGTGCAGCAGAAGAGGTTATGTCCAGAGGCTTTCTGTTAACATCACTTAATAAAAAGACTTCTTTACCAGTTGCTGTTTTTGCAAGTGCAACAGCCTTTGCAATTCCACATCTTATGTCAATTATGGAAGCAGATACAGAATTTGTAATTATTGGTATAATAAACCTTTATCTTGTATCAATTATTTTTTCACTGCTGTTTATGCTTCGTGCGAATATTTATATTGCGTGTGGTCTGCATTGCGTGTGGAATTTCCTTCTGAATGGTGTAATGGGATTATCAGTAAGTGGTAGCAATAACAATCCAGATGCTCCTATGAGCTTTACAGTTAACGCAGAAACAATTTTAAGTGGTGGAGCCTATGGTATTGAGTCAAGCATTATCACTACCGTAGTGATGGTTATTGTAGCAGTTATTTTAGTTATGATTTATAGAAAGAGAGGTAAGTAATATGGAGTTTAACAATAAATTATATCAACTCAGAAAACAGAAGGGCTTTTCTCAGGAGGAGCTTGCAAACAGACTGAATGTGTCACGACAGACTATCTCAAAATGGGAGATAGGTGACTCTACACCAGATCTGGAAAAGCTTGTTGCTATAAGTGATTTATTTGATGTGTCACTTGACAGCCTTGTAAAAGGAAAAGAGGAGGAGCCACAGCGGGCTGATGAGCCCGTAAAGTCAGAGCTTATAAGCGTGCTTAATGAAAAGGTGTTGACCAGCGAAAATAAAGTAAAGGCTAAAAATATTGTTAAAATTATTGCTATTATTGCTGGTATTGTTATTGCAGTAGATGCAATTTCTATGATTATTTATTTTGCTGTCAACGGTGTACCAACATAAAACATATTTTAAAATTATCAGCTTGAC
>JAXJDU010000012.1:0-1832 GCA_036301785.1 Acutalibacteraceae bacterium
CTTTGCTCTATCAAAGTTTGTTGTTAGCCCGACAAACTACAATTTAAATACTGCTATACTCAAATAAACGGTAGATTTTTTTTGATAGCTTTCCACCGTAAACGCTTCTGAATAAACATCTTTCCATGCCTTTAAGCTCATTTACAAGCTTATCTGGTACCATATTATGCTCCTTTATAAAGCTGAAGCTCTCCATCTCGAAAGTCTCGGGATTATCTGTACCATAAACCTCGGTAACGCCAACATCGTTTATAGGATTTTTATATTTAGAAATTTTAGCACCCATTGTAGTGTAGAAATCTATCATAAGAGCCACACTGTCAAAATGGCTGTTTATTGCAGCTATCAGGGCTTTAAGCTCATCTGCTTTCAGATACATGCTTATACCCTCCATAACCACAACTGCACACTTATTCTCTGGAATTTCAGAAAGCCACTCTGGTTTTCTTGCGTCACCCTCAAGCATTCTGTAATTATTATCTTCTGTATAATAAAGCTTACGCTCGTTTATAACATCAGCAAAATCAACATCGTACCATTTATGGCCGTTTGTACCTACTCTCAGCACACGGCTGTCCAGTCCACAGCCTATATGAATTACTGCAGAATCCTTGAATTCGTCCATTTTTTCTCTTAACCAGTCGTCATACACTCTGGCTCTTATACCCATATAATAAGCAAGCCACTTAGACCTTGATTTACCCTTAAGCTCAAAGCCCTCTTTATCCCATATTTCCTCTGCCTTTTTATCCTCTGAAATTATCCCCTTTTTACTTACATAAGCCTTGCCGTACAACGGAATATACAGGGTTTTGTTTACACCATTCATAAATAAATCATCCTTTACAAAAATTAACCCCAGATACAGCTTTAAACTATACCTGGGTGAATTTTAGAATGTTTTCTCTCATGTATAGTTTGCTATACATGAGTCTCGCAATTAAAAGCAAGCCAGACCAGACGGTCAGGATGTTGACTTGCTACGATATACGCCTGCTACTCCCTCATGGGTTTTGTTAATCATACATCTTTGCAGGTGATTTGTCAACTACTTTATTACAGAAAAATTAATCCTATAGCATAAAATAAAGACTACAGCTTTACCTTACGGTAAAATTGTAGTCTTTATAATTTCAGATTACTTAAACAGTCTGCTTATACAGCACTGTTTAAAGTCTTAGCCGATGTTAACAGCTTAAGCAGATATGAATTTTAATCATACAGTTATGCCAACTAAGATTCTTGCCAGCATAACAACATCAATTAGGTCTACTGCGTTGTCACCGTTGATATCTGCTCTTGCAAGGTATTCATCGTTCAGATCTGACATATTCAGGATATGTCTTTGAAGCATTACTACATCTATAACAGATACCTCACCGTCACCAGATACATCGCCTCTTACATCTTCAACATAGTCGTAATCCATATCGAAATATGGGTTTAATACAACCTTTTCATATTCCCAATAAGCGTCAGGCTTAGTAATAAAGTTACCCTCTGAATCCATAAGTGGGTCAAAGGTTGTTTCGCCTGTAAGTGGGTTGAAGTACATCCAGTCAACCATAGCTACTGTCTGTAAATCAACTATAGGACACTGAGGAGTATCCTCTTTTACTATATAGCTCAGACAGCCTGCCAGATATGCACCCTCAATAGAATCGTCAATCTCGTAGCAACGGTCTGAAATAGTATTAAGCATAGGGTCGTCAACTTTTATATCCTCTGTTTGCTTCTGGAATTTCTCAAATCTTGGATTTGTAGTGAGGATTCCGTTATTCCATATAATACTGGTTGCAAAGCTTGGTGCAAATGCATAGTATATATTTTTA
>JAXJDU010000013.1:0-5297 GCA_036301785.1 Acutalibacteraceae bacterium
GAAAAGGCTTTACCCAAACTTAAAGTTTGGGTTTGTGCGAATTTTCAAGTCCTCGACAAACTACAATTTAAACACTATTATATATTGCTATAAATCAATTTTTTTGATATAATTAAAAATCAGAGTGATATTATAATCGAAAGGATTTGAAATATATGAAGCTGGGAATGGTTGGTTTACCAAATGTAGGTAAAAGTACCCTATTTAACGCAATTACTAACGCAGGTGCACAATCTGCAAACTACCCTTTCTGTACAATAGAGCCTAATGTGGGTGTTGTTTCAGTGCCTGATTCAAGACTGGACAAGCTTGCAGAAATGTATGACCCTGACAAATTTACACCTGCTACAATCGAGTTTGTTGACATTGCAGGTCTTGTAAAGGGTGCATCTAAGGGTGAGGGCTTAGGTAATAAGTTTTTGTCAAATATCAGAGAGGTAGACGCTGTTGTTCATGTTGTGCGTTGCTTTGATAATGATGATATTATTCATGTAGATGGTTCAGTTGACCCTGCAAGAGATATAGAAACTATTACTCTTGAGCTTGTTATGTCTGATATTGAAATGGTAGAAAGAAGAATTGACAAGACTAAAAAGCTTATGAAGGCAGATAAAAAATATGCGTCAGAGCTTGAGTTTTTCGAGAGAGTAAAGGCAACACTTGAAGAGGGTAAATCTGCAAGAAGCGTGGATTGCACCGAGGAAGAAAAAGAACTTTTAAGCACAGTTGCATTGCTGACAAATAAGCCAATTATCTATGCTGCAAATGTAAGCGACGCTGACTTTGCAGAGGGTATTGAAAATAACGCATATTACCAGAAGGTAAAGGCTATTGCAGACAGCGAAAACGCTGCTGTATTGCCAATTTGTGCCGAGCTTGAGGAACAGCTTGTTGACATGGAAAAGGAAGAGCGTGATATGTTCCTTAACGATATCGGTCTTACACAGTCAGGTCTTGATCGTCTTATCACAGCTTGCTATGACCTGCTTGGACTTATCTCTTACCTGACAGCAGGTAAGCAGGAGGTTCGTGCATGGACAATCACAAAGGGTACAAAGGCACCACAGGCAGCTGGTAAAATTCATACAGACTTTGAAAGAGGCTTTATCAGAGCTGAGGTTATAGCCTATGACGACCTTATGGCTTGTGGTACAATGGCTGCTGCAAAGGAAAAGGGCTTGGTACGAAGCGAAGGCAAAGACTATGTTATGAAAGACGGCGACATAGTTCTGTTCAGATTTAATGTATAATTAAAGAATTATCACAAATAATAAAACGGTCACACAGCTTATATGGGCAGTGTGACCGTTTTTATTATTACCTAATACCATAAACCTAGTGCGTGCATGGTGTTTGAAAATTCCATTTCACGACGAGTACATTCCGAATTATATTCGGTAACTGCTGAATGTGCTTCAATTTGGTTTATACTTTTTAGTGCTTGGTTTGAGAATTGTCTGAAGTTAGATGAAAGCGAATTGATTTTGATGTTCATATTTACGATGTCTGATTTTAATGACAAAACAGTATCATATAATTTTTCCAGGTTATTTATGATGATGTCATTTTGACTTATTATTCTGTCTAAGCGTCTATCGTTGTCATATAGATTATAGGCACCAGTATCACCAGTGCTTGGATTGAATCTTAGACCTAAAGTTTTTCCAACCTTTAGGTATTGATATATGTATGCAACAGGTATTAATCCTTGGTAGCTTTCTTCAAGTACATTGCAGGAATAAATTTTTTTTCGTGTTTCTTTTGATTCCTGCATTTTTACTTTTAGCTGTCGAATCTGTATAGAGAGTAAATTTTTCTGTAGCAGTTCGTTTGCTACACGCTCTTTATCCTTTTGAACAGCTTTGTCGTATTCTCTTAACTCTGTCTGATATCTTTCGTTCAATCGTTGTTCCTTTTCTTTTGTTTCTATGCTACCTTTAATTGCACAGTATATAGGGATAAATGCAACAGCAATAACACTACCAATAGCTAATTTTACTATTGCTTTAAAAAAGCCAGCTATTGAGGTTGCTTGTGGGATTATTGTAAAACAGAGGATTGCAAGAATAATTGCAAATATACCTATGCAAAGAGCATCTACATCTCCTGAAGAATAATAAGTTTCAGGCTTTTGTGGCATAGATATTTTTCTTTCTCTGCCTAATTGATTGTATTGTGCATTCATTTTGGAAATTGTTTCTTGTTGAATGTAAATGGTTTTTTCAATTTCAAAACAAGTGCGTAAATACTCTGTTAGTTGATCGTAACTTAAAACTTTTGCCATAAAATTACCTCCTGAAAAGTTTAATTTGTTCAGTATACCAAATTGGGATATTTGAAGTATACCATTTTGGTATACTGTTGTCAAGGGTGATTACTTTTGATTGTTAAAACTAGGTTAAAAGAGCTACGAGAGAAAAAGGGAATAACTCAACTGAAAATGGCAATGGATTTAAATATGAATCAAAATACAATAAGCAGATACGAAAATGGAACTCGTCAAGCAGATTATGTTGCGTTGATTACAATTTCTGATTATTTTAATGTGTCTATAGATTATATACTTTTTAGAACAGATAACCCACTTCTTAATAAATAAAAAGTCTCCAGTATTGTGGAGATTTTTGAAAACAACCTCATTTGCGAGTAATATCTGCAAATGAGGTTGTTTGTTTTGCTGACTATATATCTCTTGGGAATTTATCTTCCATATATCTATACGCATTGATTTTATCTGTAATAAAAATAAATCCGTCATTCTCGTCTGTGCCCTGCTGTAGGTAAAAATTACCGTAGCCCTCGCATAGCTCGGTGCAATTTTGCAGGGATATATCATAGGTTACAATAGATGAGAATTTATTACCCGAGTCGGGATTGTCAGAAACATAGCTGACAACAATCGTTCCTGTAAATACATCATATCCGTGATGATATATTGTGAAATCAATCTCTGTGCCGGCTTTGGGGTCTTCACTGGGTTGCCAGTGTATAGGCGTGTTTGCTTGAGTTAGTATGGTGTTGCTTACTTCCTTTTGGTCTATAGCTGTCGATAAATCCCACAAAGTGCCATTACTGCAAGTTGCTGTTATTTGTCCTGTTTTGTCGGTACTGTTATCAAAATAATCCTCAGCAAAGGCAAGCTGAAATATAATGTCACCTGTACCAGAGCTTAGTATAGGGTTATCAATCCACTCGAGTGGATACTTAATGCTATGTGCAAGGTATGGAGCGTTAAAAAATATTTCCTGCACAGCTTTTGGATTTTTGATAATGTAGCAATCAGAGATTTCTGTGCTGTGTTGTATCAGCATTGTGTTAAGCTTTTCGTTAAAGTGCAGTGTTACGCTGTTGTTTATTACAACCTTATATGATGTGTCGCTGTCTACAAGCATGCCGATGGTAATAGGATTAGGGTCAAGCCTGATTTTTTGTAAATTTTTTAGTGTGGTGTCAACATCTTCTACCTTTATGCTGTTATCAAATTTAACGATTTTGATTGTATTAACATTTTTAAAGATGCTTTCAGCTCCGGTTAAATCATTAATCTGATTTATTTTAATCCCTATCGGATTTGTAAGAAAGCATAGTGCAACAGCACCACAAGCCACAACAGCTGTTATGCTAAGCAAAAAAGCAGGCTGTTTGTAATTAAGTATAGTTTTTATTCTTTTCTTTACACTAACCTCGCCAAAGGCTAAAGGGCAGGCTGTGATTTTTTTGCCTTGCATACTGCAATTAATAAGTGCCTGTGAATATGGCTTTTTAATTTCAGTACCCATTTTATTTATTACTCTTTCATCGCAGGCAAGCTCAATATCTTTGCATAGAAGAATATAAGCCACCCACACTAACGGGTTAAACCAATGTATTGTAAGCAGTATAAAGCCAAGTGGCTTCCACAAGTGGTCGTGCCTGTTGATGTGTGCGTATTCGTGAGCTGTTACATACTCAATATCGGCTTCGCTAATAGTTGACGGTATGTAGATTTTAGGCTTTATTAGTCCAAGAATAAATGGTGTGGAAATATGGTCGCATAAATAAAGGTTGTCTTTTAGAATAACTGCTTCTTTGGTGGTTTTATGGATTTTTATATAGCTTATAAGCATATATAAAATCATTACTATAATGCCGATAATCCATATATTGCTTGCAAGCATAGTAATGAATTGCAAAGGGAAAACTGTATTGGTTGTGTCAGAGCCAAAGGACTTTGCAATAACTGGGTTAGCTACATTGTTAATTGCATTTATACCAGTGTTTATACTAGGGGTAGGGGAGCTGACACTCTCTGGCGATATAATTTCGTTGCTTGGTATTAAGCTGAAAATACTTTTTATAGAGAACGGACATATCAAACGAATAGCAACTAATCCCCACATAATAATTCTTATGCGTTTAGGTGCTTTGTTAAGCAGTAGCCTGAGTACGATAACGGCAAGTATAAGCCAGCAGGCTGTAAGGCTCATATTGAAGTTTTTAAGGAATACAGCTTCCATAATTATTCCTCCTTATATTCATCAACCATACGCCTAAGCTCTGCAACCTCGTTGGGTGTTAGCTTTTTTCTAGTGGTGAAAGCAGTAAGAAAGGCAGGCAATGAACCATTAAAATTTTCTTCTACAAATTTTTCACTTTGCACAGAATAAAACTCATCTTTAGAAATAACCGAGGTAACAGTACCCTTGTTATTTTGGAATATGCCCTTATCACAAAGCCTTTTAAGAACAGTATAGGTTGTTGATTTTTTCCAGCTAAAAGTGGCAAGACAAACTTTTGACAGCTCTGTAGACGAAATAGGCTCATTTTGCCATATAATATCAGCAAATTTAGCTTCTATAGCTCCTAATTGATAATTATCCATAAAGCACCTCTTGAATATTCTGAATAGTCTACACAGTGTAGACTTTGCTTAAAGTCTACATCTTGTAGACCAATTTGTCAAGGATATAAATGGTATTAGGTGTAAAAAAACGCAGATACAGTAATTGATGTGCTGTATCTGCGTTGTATAGTTTTAATGTGAAATTTGTGGAGCTTTTAATGAAGTATCGCTTACGCTCGTATGAAGTATTTGCTTTGCAAATATGAAGAGAATCACGCAAAAAATAAATGCGTCGTCAGACGCACTTCATAGGGCAAAAGCCCTGCTTCATTTCTTCATACGCTGAAAGCGTGCTTCATTCGAAAAAAGCTCATTGTCTAATGACAATGAGCTTTTTTCGTGGTGACCCGGACGGGAATCGAACCCGTGTTACCGCCGTGAAAGGGCGGTGTCTTAACCGCTTGACCACCGGGCC
>JAXJDU010000014.1:0-12161 GCA_036301785.1 Acutalibacteraceae bacterium
ATTTGCTCAGAACGAGGACGACGACGCAGGCAAGCTGTCGCTTGTCAAGGAGAAGGACGAAGTGCTGAGTAAATTATGCCGACAAGTTGTCTAGTGTTTAATTAGGTATTAGTATAAGTACACAATAAAAATTTTTATCAAACAGCAAAGGCAGATGTTATCCACATGGACAACATCTGCCTTTTAACTTATGTGCAAACAATCAAAAATAATCGTCACTGCATATTTCAAACATAACCTCACCCTCAGGGGCTTCGTCATATCTTTTTATTATGGTATCGGGGTAGATAATCATACCGTATTCGCTTAGTTCTAAATCACTTATCCAAAAACTAAAGCAATAAACAAAATCGCCCTTTTCATCCACAAAAACAATTCTGCGAATTCCTTCTTGATCTCCCGTATAAACCTCTTCTATTGAAATATCAAGATTATGCTCTTTTGCAAAGCTCTCTCCGTCATAGTAGTATTCATCATCCAAGAAAACATAGGCTCGGTCAAATTCAAAGTCAAAAACCTCGCTTGCCTTAAACTCTGATTTTTCGCTGAGCATAGTAAGCATTTTTTTGGTGTAGTCAGTCAATATAAAATCACATATCCACTTACCCCACCACAAACCGAATAAAACACCAGCCAAAATCAAGGCTATGATACACATAGCATTTAAAGGCTTATTTTGTGTTTTCATTGTAAATTTCACTCCTCTTTAAACCTATGTATGCACAATCAAAAATAATCATCGCTACATATTTCAAACATAACATCACCCTTAGGGGCTTCGTCATATCTTTTTATTACGGTATCGGGGTACATAATCATACCATATTCACACGCTTTTAAATCCTCTAACCAAAATTTGAAGCAATAAACAAAGTCCCCTTTTTCATCTACGAAAATAATTCTGCGAATACCATCACTATCACCCGTTCCAACCTCATCAATTGAAATATCTAAATTATGCTTTTCAGCAAATGCATATCCTGGAATATAACATTCTTCTGGTAATAAAACATAGGCTCGATCAAATTCAAATTCAAAAAGTTCATTTGCCTTAAACTCTGATTTTTCGCTGAGCATAGTTAACATTTTATCGGTATAGTTCACCTCAACCATGTCGCTTATCCAATCAACAAGCAAAAAACCACCTATAATAAGATTGATAATAATTATTACACTGCAAATTATTATCAGCAACTTATTCTTTTTATTTTTAGCTTTCATTGTAATACCACCTTGCTTTCAGATGTATTTAATCTTTACCAATACAGCTTACTGTAAAGGTTAATACACCGAATTATTTTTTACTGCCAAATAAGCCTCGTGCTATTTTCTCGCTGAATGACAGCTCTCTGTTATTCGGCTTACTTTTTTCAGGCTTGCTATATGCTGGACTTGGGTTTGATTTAGGCGTTTTTACAGCTAAAGCTAAATCCTTTGTTGAGCCACATTGATAACAGTATGGACCTACATTTACATTGCCACACATGCACAGCCATTGCTCGTTCATGCCTGCTGGCTCTTTCTGCCTTGGTCGCTCACTCATGCCTGATGACTCTTTTCTGCCTGCTGGCTCTTTCTTCGCTGTTGGCTCTTTTCTGGTTGGTTTCTCTGTTTTTGGCTGTCCACATTCAATGCAGAATTTACTTTTGTTAACAGTACCACAGCTACAGGTCCATGTGTTGTCCTCTGGCTTCTTTTTTCCACAATTACCACAGAATTTGCCTGTGTTTTCGTGGTTACATTCGCACAGCCACACAGACTTTTTCTTCTTTCTTGGCTTTGCTGCTCCACATTCAGTGCAGAATTTTGTTTTATTCTCAGTACCACATTTGCATACCCATATTTCGCTGTCAGCTGCTGAAGCTGTCTTTGGCTGTTCACTTACTGATACTGTGCTTTCATACTTAGAATCTACAGACTCATCTTCTGCTTTACCCTGTACAGCAAGTCCCAGTATTTCTTCATAGGCAGACCTGTTGTCCAGCATAACATCATACTTACCCTTGATTGTACTGCTGTCTATTATCGCCTGTCGCTCCTGCTTTGTAATAGTACCCATAAAGCTTTGTGGTGGCAGAATTTTGCACCTTTCTACAACAGACGGTGTACCGTCCTCTTGCAGAGTAGACACCAGTGCCTCACCTATACCCAGCTGAGAAATAACCTGCTCGGTGTCAAACTTCGGGTTTACTCTGAATGAGGCTGCTGCTGTATGTACAGCCTTTTGCTCGGCTGGTGTATATGCATGCAGTGTGTGCTGAACACGGTTGTTAAGCTGTGCAAGAACAGGGTTTGGAATATCGCCAGGGCTCTGAGAGATAAAGTAAACGCCAACACCCTTAGAACGGATAAGCTTAACAACCTGTACAATTTTTTCGAGCAACGCATTTGGCATATCGTTAAACAGCAGATGTGCTTCATCAAAAAAGAATACAAGCTTAGGCTTCTGGCAGTCACCAACCTCTGGTAGCTTTTCAAACAAGTCAGACAACAACCACAAAAGGAAGAATGAATAAATTGTAGGTGTCTGTATTATATTAACGCTGTGCAGAATATTTATATATCCCTTTCCGTTTTCGTCGCAGGTAAACCAATCATTAAAATCAAACGCCGGTTCGCCAAAAAACAGGTTTCCACCCTCATCCTCCAATCTTATAAGTGAACGAAGTATACCACCCACACTTTGCACAGCAATATTACCGTACTGGGTTATATATTCCTTTCGGTTTTCGCCAACATAATTAAGCATTGTGCGTAAATCCTTTAAATCGATAAGTGGCCAACCCTTGTCATCAGCAATTCTGAAAACAATATCAAGCACACCCTCCTGTGCGTCACTTAAACCCAGCAGACGAGAAATAAGCACAGCACCCATATCAGATACTGTTGTTCTTACAGGGTGGCCGTTTTCTCCCTTTAAATCCCAGAATCTTGTAGGAAACGAATCATAGTAAAAGTCATCCAGACCCATTTTTTCTATTCTGCTTTCTACATTCTGTACAGGCACACCCATTTTGCTTACACTGCCTAAGTCACCCTTTACATCAGCCATAAACACAGGCACACCAATGCTGCTGAATGCCTCGGCAAGCACCTTTAGTGTAATTGTTTTACCCGAGCCTGTTACACCGGCGATAAGTCCATGTCTGTTTGCCATTTTAGGGTATAGATAAATCTCTTTTTCTTCGCTTTTAGCTAATAAAATTTTTCCGTCTTTTATCATTTTACACCTCATACCTCTTTTTGAAGGTAGCTAATTTAAAATCATTTATATTCTCAAGCCTATAGCTCTATATCGATTTCGTATTTATCGTCAATGAGTATATAGTTTACTCTATGCTTTTGCACTGAAGCCAGCATTTCTGCGTTGTCTTTCAAAACATTCTCTACAGTGCACCATTCATCATCTAAACGATTTTCAATAACTCTTGCGTGCTCTTTTATATCTTTAAAATTATTTCTTATGTATTTTTCACTCATTACAAGACAATAGTATTTTATATTGTCCAGATATTCTTTTTCAAAGTCGTTTGCCCAATCAAAAGGAATGTAACACCCTTCAACGATTAAATTCTGATTATTCTCTATCGCCGTTTTTATCATTTCACGCACAACAGGCCACAGATACGCAGTTAAGTCATTATCGTTGCTCATTGGTGTAAGCTCTGTATTTTTACTGCGAATCAGCCCCATTTTCAAATGGTCTATCGACAAATAAGGGTATTTATATTTTTCAAGCAATTTTTGTGCAAGTGCTGTTTTTCCTGTATGTGACGCACCTGTAATTAAGGTAATCATTATTTCACCCCTATACGCTTAAATATACTCTTTTTCAAGCATAGCTGATATTTCAGCTATACAATTTTACCCACCGAAAAACTCGGTGGGTAAAAATTATAATTTTATTTATCTCCAGTTATCAATTGTATCCTGGTATACATTGATATAATCACTTGCTGAACGAGCCCATGAGTTATCGCTTGTCATTGCTCTGTATACAAGTGTTCTCCAGCCGTCACGGTTCCAATAACCGTTAATTGCTCTTAATACAGCGTGCTTCATATCATTTACATCATAATTCTTGAATGTAAAGCCGTTACCAAAGCCGTCCTGACTGTCGTGGATAGAATCTCTTAAACCACCAACCTCACGAACAACAGGAATACTACCATATCTTAGTGCAATCATCTGTGAAAGTCCACAAGGCTCACTCTTAGATGGCATCAGGAATATGTCAGAGCCAGCGTAAATTTTACGGGCAAGCTCAGGCACAAAACCAGGGCAGAAGCATACTCTGCCTGGGTATCTCTGGTGCAAGCCTCTGAAGAAGTCCTCATACTCCTTATCACCAGAGCCTAAAACAACAAACTGAACATCGTTGTTGTTCAGGATATCCTCTATACCGTCACGAACAAGGTCAAGACCCTTATGACTTACCAGACGAGTAACCATTGCAATCATAGGAATATCTCCTCTTTGTGCAAGGTTCAGTCTTTCCTGCAGCTTACGCTTACACTCCTCTTTACCCTGTGGGTACTCTGGTGTAAAGTTTGCATACATCTGGAAGTCTGTTGCAGGGTTGTAGCTGTCGTTGTCAATACCATTCAGGATACCACAAAGCTTATATGAACGCTCCTTAAGAACATCATGTAAACCATGAGAGAACCAAGGGTCAAGAATTTCACCTGAATAAGAAGGACTTACTGTAGAAACTCTTGTAGATGTTTCTATAGCACCCTTAGACATATTCAGCTTGCCCTGATGCTCTATTGTTTTGATACAATCAGCAGGAATACCAACGCACTCCTTATTAACATCCCAGCCATACATACCCTGATACTGAATATTATGGATAGTATACAGGCTCTTGATGTTACTATACCATGGATTTTTTGAATAGAAGAAGTAATAGTATGTTGACACCAATGATGTCTGCCAGTCGTTTGTATGAATCAGGTCTGGATGGAAGTCGATGTATGGCAGCATTTCAAGAATTGCTCTTGAGAAAAACGCAAAACGCTCTGCGTCATCATAAAAGCCGTACAGACCATTTCTGTTAAAATAATAATCGTTGTCGATAAAGTAGAATATAACACCGTCATATTCAGCCCAGAAAAGACCACAATACTGATGTCTCCATGCTACAGGAACAGTAAAGTTATTTATGTAATGCATACCATCTCTCAGATATTGTGGAATATCTCCGTAAAGTGGCATTACTACTCGGCAATCTACACCACGCTGACGCAATGTTTTTGGTAGAGATGCAGCTACATCTGCCAATCCACCAGAGCCAGCGTAAGGGTTCGCCTCACTGGTACAATAAAGAATTTTCATTTTCTTTTACCTCCGTATTATATATCAGCTGTAAAATTATAGCTGTTGTTTACTATTATAGCACCTTTTCGCTTGGTATGTAAATAGGGAATGAATCATAGCCACACAAAGCTCTGCCGTCTTTTATTACAACATCCTTGTCGCTTATTACATAGTTAAGTGTTGCACCAGCACCGATTTTTGCGTCCTGCATAATAATACAGTTGCTTACCTTTGTACCCTTACCAATGCGTACACCCTTTGCTATAATACTGTTTTCTACCTCACCCTCAATAATACAGCCCTGTGCAATAAGTGAATTTTTCACCGATGACTCAAGACCATATCGGGTTGGCATATCGTCACGAACCTTTGTAAAAATAGGGCATTTGCTGTTAAACAGCTCTCTTCTGTTCTCTTTTTTCAGTAAATCCATATTTGCATTGAAATATTCATTTACTGAGCCGATCAATGAATAATAGCCCTCAAATTTATATCCGAAGAATCTGTATTTTCTTACATTATCCTGAAATACACTTCTCTTGTAATTAAGCTGATTTTTATTTATACATTCCTGTACTATTTCAAGCATGAACTTACGGTTTGTAAGTATAGCACCAACAGCAACATTTCTGTCTGCCTTTGCAGAAGGCTCTACCATAAATTCTTCAATTCTCTCGTCTGTACCTGTTGTAAATGTAAGTGCGTTCTGTCTGCTTGTACTCTCAAGGCCATTTACATACATTAGTGTAAAATCTGCCTCGTTCTCAATATGTGACTGAATCATTTTGCTGTAATCAACATTAGCAACAAAACCACATTCAGTAAGCAGTACATACTCCTCTGTAGCATCATTTAAAAATCTTCTTACAGAGTACAGGCTTTCTATCATAGAATCGCCAAGGCTTTCTCCGGACTGAATAAATGGAGGTAACAAATGTACACCACCATTCTTTCTTGACAAATCCCAGCTTTTACCAGAGCCAACATGATCCATTAACGAAAAGAAATTTTTATTTACTATAATTCCTATATTAGTTATACCACTGTTTGCCATGTTAGAAAGATTAAAATCTACCAGACGGTACTTGCCACCAAAAGGAACAGAGCCCATTGCACGGTGAGAAGTAAGTGACTGTAAATCGTTTACATAAGCATTACCAAATACAATACCCAGCACTTCGTTATTTCTCATATTATTCCACCTCCAGAATGTCGGTGTCTACCATAGCCTTTGGCTTTACAACGCAGTTTTCACCTATTGTAATACCGTCACCAACTACAGCAATACCCCATTCGTCATCATTTTCTACATTTTCTCTTTTGTTGCCAACATGAGCATTCTTGCCTATTACTGCATTTTCAGAAACAATGGCATATTCCACCACTGCACCGTCCTCAACAACAGCACCAGGCATTAATATAGATGCTGTAACCACAGCGTCTTTGCCTATGGTTACACCTGGGAACAATACAGAAAATTCTACAGTACCGTCTACATCGCAACCGTCTGAAACCAGTGAATTCTGCACCTTTGCGTTTTCACCTATATACTGTGGTGACATTGATGGATTTCTTGAATATATCTTTTCTGTTTCTCCACTTAAATCAAGCTTTGTCTTAGGGTCTAATAAATCCATATTAGCTTCCCACAGGCTATCTATTGTACCTACATCCTTCCAATAGCCCTCAAATTCATACGCAAACATTCTCTCGCCAGCTTCCAGCATTGCTGGTAATACATCCTTACCAAAGTCATTGCTTGAATCTGGATTTGCCTCGTCCTCTTCAAGGTATTTTCTCAGCTTATCCCAGCTGAAAACATAAATACCCATTGACGCATTTGTGCTTTTTGGATTTGCTGGCTTTTCCTCAAACTCATAAATAGAGCCATCAGGGTTAGTGTTAAGAATACCAAAGCGTGACGCTTCTTCCAGTGGCACATCAATTACAGCAATTGTGCAGGCTGCCTTATTCTTTTTATGTGCAGAAATCATCTTTGCGTAATCCATTTTATATATATGGTCACCAGACAGCACTACAACATACTCAGGGTCATATCTCTCTATAAAATTCATATTGCGATAGATTGCATTAGCTGTACCTGAATACCAGTGTGCACCGTCCATCTGCTGGTAAGGGCTAAGGCAGGTTACACCATCATAAGCACCGTCCAAATCCCATGGCTGACCGTTACCGATATACTCATTAAGCACAAGTGGCTGATACTGTGTTAACACACCCACTGCCTCTATACCTGAATTTACACAGTTAGAAAGTGGAAAATCTATAATTCTATACTTACCACCATAAGGCACAGCAGGCTTTGCAAGCTTTCTTGTCAATACACCCAATCTGCTTCCCTGTCCCCCGGCAAGTATCATTGCCACTGTAGTTTGCTTTGGATACATTATCTAAATTCCTCCCTTTATATACCTATATCATATTTTAATAATTTTATTATATTTATAAACTCTTATCAGAAGAGCTTAAAGCAATATTATACCTTACCTGTCTGTTTTTCTTTATCGATTTCTGACGATGACTTATCATCAGTTTTCACCTTAGCAACAGCTGTCTTTTTCAAATGGTTAGCCACCTTGTCGGCAACCTCTTTCACATCAGGCTTTTCTACCTTTTTTTCCTCTGTTTTCACAGCCGGCTTTTCCTCTACTTTAGCCTTAGGCTTTTCTTCTTTCTTTTTTGCAGTTTTAAGCACTGGCTTATTAGGGCTTTGATTATCATCATAATTATCTGCACCCTCAATAACTGCCATTTTCTCGCTAAGCTCCATAAACTCTTCTATGGTTTCTTTATCCTCAAGGGCAACATTAACGCCCTTGCTTTCGCCAATACGCTCTTTGCACTTAAAGTACATTACAGAAAGTGGTGGAATTGTAAGCTCAAGGCTTTGGTCATAACCATGCATAGGCACATCAACTGATTTTATATCACTGCCGTTGCTTATACCAGAGCCACCAAATTCACTGTTATCTGTGCTGAATACCTCCTCGTAAACACCCTTATGAGGCACACCGATATGGTAATCCTCTCGCTTTATAGGCAGGAAGTTACACACAGTAATAATTCCATTACCCTTAGTGTCTAATCTTCTGAATGCAAGCACGCACTGAGTAAAATCATCGTGATGAATCCAGTGGAAGCCATCCCATGATTCTTCAATCTCATACATAGGTGGATTTTCTGCATAAAATTTGTTAAGACATTTTATAAAATACTGTAGCTGGCTGTTTTTAGGGTATTCCAACGCTCCCCATGACAGCTCTGTGTCGGTATTCCATTCCTCCAGCTGGGCTATCTCTGTGCCCATGAAGGTAAGCTTTTTACCTGGGTGCATCATCATATACGCCATAAACACCCTTACCTGGTCAAATCTGTCATCAAAATCACCAGGCATTTTGCCAAGCAATGATCTTTTGCCATATACCACAACATCGTGTGATATCGGCAACACAAAGCTTTCTGCAAAGGCATAGAAGAATGAGAAAATCATATTTGCGTGGTTAAAAGGACGATAGAATGGGTCAAGCGACATATAATGAAGCATATCATTCATCCAGCCCATATTCCACTTAAAGTCAAAGCCCAGACCACCCTGCTCAACAGGCTTAGAAATCATCGGCCATGCTGTTGACTCCTCTGCAAAGGTCATAATATTAGGGTAACGCTCGTGAATGTTTACATTAAGATTTTGTATAAATGCAACAGCCTCAAGGTTTTCTTTACCACCAAACTGATTTTTAGCAGATTCCTTACCTGACCTGTTATAATCCAGATACAGCATAGCAGCCACATTATCCAGCCTTAAACCGTCTATGTGGTATTTTTCTGCCCAGAAAACAGCACTTGAGTTTAAAAAGCTTATTACTTCATATCTTGAATAATCAAAAACAAGTGTGTTTTTATCTTCTCTGTTAGCCTTTAACGGGTCGTTATATTCATAGCAACAGGTACCATCAAAGGTTGAAAGCGAAAATTCATCCTTAGGGAATTGAGAAATTGACCAGTCTAAAATTACACCTATACCATTCTGATGACACATATCTACAAAATACATAAAATCCTCAGGCTTACCATAGCGTGAGGTTGGTGCAAAATAGCCTGTTGTCTGATATCCCCATGAGCCATCAAACGGATATTCCATAACAGGCATAAGGCCTATATGTGTATACCCCATTTCCTTTACATAAGGCACAAGCTGATTAGCAAGCTCTTTGTAATTGTAGAAATTACCGTCCTCGTATTTTCTCCATGAGCCAGCGTGAATCTCGTAAATATTCATCGGTGAGCTTTTAGGATTCTTTGTCGCTCTTTCATCAATCCACTTTTCGTCATTCCATATATATTTATCTACATCATAAATTATAGTAGCATTATTTGGCCTTGTTTCAAAATGGAAGCCATATGGGTCTGATTTATATAATCTTTCAAAGTTACAGGCTTCTATACAATATTTATATGTATCGTACTCATTTACACCGTTTATATAACATTCCCATACATCACCATTGCCTATTCTTGACATATGGTTTGCTGTTTCGTCCCAGTTATTAAAGCTGCCAACAACCGACACTGCAAGTGCGTTTGGTGCCCATACTCTGAAAACATAGCAATTGCCGTCATCTACCCTGTGAGCACCCATATACTCATATGAGTTAAAGCCCCTGCCATCTTTAAATGCCTGTAGATGCTGCCTCTCGTTCATTTTATAGTCCATAATTAAAAACCCTTTCCTAGTGTGTTATTAATTACATTTCTTAACAATTATATAATACCAATGCTAACGGTAAATTTCAATAGATTACCAAAAATTTATGTTGATTTTTAACCTTTTAATGGTACAAATTAACACATATTTTTTCATTTTGCCTATAAAACCCACAAAATATTTCCTGTTACAGCAATCCCTTATACAAACCTGTCTGCCTGTCTTTTTTTACTGGGAAGCTATCTCTCAAGGCTTTAATATCATAATCAAGCGTAGCATACAACAGTACTTCACTATCATCTGCTATAGCCTCAACCTCTCCGTTTGGGTTAATTACACATGAACCACCAGTGTATTTTATTTTATCAATATCACCGGTGCAATTTACCCCGATAATATACACCTGATTTTCTATTGCCCTTGCCTTTAACAGTGTGTGCCAATGCTCTGCTCTTTTTGCCGGCCAGTTAGCTGGCACAACTATAGCACTTATGTTTTCATTCTTGCTTATAGCCTGAAAAAGCTCGGGGAATCTTAAATCGTAGCAAATAACGCATGAAAGCTCTGTGCTTTCTATATTAAATCTGACTGTTTTATCACCCTTTACAAAGTAATCATCTTCACTTGCATAAGAAAAGGGGTGGATTTTTGTATATGTGCTAAGCTCACTTCCGTTTTCGTCTAATACTGTATAGCAATTTTTAGCCTTGTCACCATATTTTTCTACCCAGCCAAAGCCGATAGCCAGCTTATACTTTTTACAAATATCACTGACTTTTTTTACAGTGTAATAATCCGATTCTGCTGTTAAACTAATATTCATAGAAAAACCTGTAAAGCTCATTTCTGGCAAAAACAAAGCCCTTACACCTTGCTCTATAACCTTACTCACAGCAGTTTCAAGCTTTTTAAAATTAGCCTCTTTATCCTCCCACGCAATATTCATCTGAAATAACGCAATTTTCAATAATATCAGTCCTTTTTATCCTTAACTTCTTTTAAGTTGTATATGTATTTAAAGCTAAGCAAATCTGAGGAGTCTGCCTCTTGCCCTTCAAGCTCTTCTTTTAACGAATTATTTTTATCAATTATAAAATAAATACACTTACAGCCATACCCAACAGCTGTAGGCACAAAGTAATCTGCAACCCATCTTGTATCCTCTGGGATATTTTCAAAGCCAGTTCTTGTATCGGCTACATAATCACATTTATATTGTTTAATTATATTCAGTGCATATTCCAAAGGTTTTCTGTAATCATCTTTACAACAAAACTTTTTCCATGTCACAAACACTACATTGTAATCCTCTTCATATTTTACATCACAATACTCTGACAAATACATATATTCTCATCTCCAAAAACCATATAAAAATTTCTGCATAAAAACCACTTGGGTGTATACCTGTTGTACACACCCAAGCTGTTAAAGCAAATGCTTATAATTCAATTTTATTTTTCCTCAGCTTTTCTTGCCTCTATAATTTTAGCTGCAATATGCTCAGGAACATTTTCATATCTTGCAAAGGCTGTTGTATAGCTACCTCTGCCCTGAGTAACCTGTCTTAGATATACAGAGAAGTCGCTCATTTCTGCTACAGGCACCTCTGCCTCAACAATCTGCATATCGTCCTTACCTGGGTTCATGCCAAGAATTCTACCTCTACGCTTGTTAACCTCACCCATAATATCGCCCATGTTGCTGTCAGGAATCATAATTGACGCTGTAGCAAAAGGCTCCAGCAATACTGGGTTAGCCTGTGGCACACCAGCCTTATATGCTGCTGACGCTGCCATCTTGAATGACATTTCTGATGAGTCAACAGGGTGGTAAGAGCCGTCATACAATGTAGCCTTAATACCAACCATTGGATATCCAGCCAGAGGACCCTTCTTTATGCTTTCCTTCAGTCCCTTTTCAACTGCTGGGAAGAAGCCCTTTGGTACTGCACCACCAACAACTCTTTCTGCAAACTCAAGACCATCGTTATCGCATGGCTCAAACTCAATCCATACATCACCAAACTGACCATGACCACCAGATTGTTTCTTATGACGACCTTGTTTATCAACTATCTTGCGGATAGTTTCTCTATAAGCAACTCTTGGAACAG
>JAXJDU010000015.1:0-7191 GCA_036301785.1 Acutalibacteraceae bacterium
CTTTGCTATTTCTTAGAAAATATCCCTGTAAAGCAGGTTTATCCTATGCATTATTGGGGAATGCCTGAAATTATCGGAGCTTTTCTGGAGGAGCATCCAGAATATAAATTTAAAATCCAAAGAACAGAATAAAATAAACAGTGCTATGCACAGAAAAGAGGTTGATTATGAAATTCAAAATGATTCACGAAAATTACAATGTTGCAGATTTGGGTAAGTCTATGGCTTTCTATGAAAAGGCATTAGGTCTTAAAGAGGTGCGTCGCATAAACGGTGACGGCTTTATAATTGTTTATATGGGTGATTCAGAAAGCACCTTTGAATTGGAGCTTACATGGCTAGAGGAACACCCACAGGCTTATGACTTAGGCGAATGTGAATTTCACCTTGCCTTTGAAGCAGAGGATTACGAAGCAGCACATAAGCTACACGAAGAAATGGGCTGTATCTGCTTTGAAAATCCAGAAATGGGAATTTATTTTATCACCGACCCAGACGGCTACTGGCTGGAAATTCTGCCACCTAAAAATTGATAAGGAGGCATAAATCTATGTGGCTATACACAGAGATTACACGAGAAGAATTTGAAGCTGTAAAGGATAAGGTTGAAAGCATAATTATCCGATTAGGTGGTATTGCTTGCGATGTTTCTCTTTCGTATATAAATGAAACAACATCGGTATATGCAGGGAATGAAGTAACCAATATATCTGACAGACCAGCCTACAAATATAATGGCGAATATTACAGGGTAGGCGAGGTGTGCCTTGAAAACCCCTTTATTGTAATAGAGTGTGGAGATTATAAAGACTTAATCAATAACACAATGGATGACGCTGAGCCATTCCCTTACGATTTGCCCGATGATTTGCTGGAAAAAGAAGTGAAGTATTCTCTGGGGATTTTGCCATACCCTACAGTATAAAAATGTTATTCCTGATAACAATAGTGTAATTATAAAAGCCCACACAAAAACAGTGTGGGCTTTTACACGCTTAATTATTAAGTAGCTTTAACAGCCATTTGTATTTACGCTTTGTAAGCTTTCTTACATAGCAGGTTTTTGTTCTTCCACTTTTTAAAATAAACAGCACTTTACCATTTCGTACAGGCAAATCATCAATTGTAGCTGGTGTGTTGTTTGTATCAACTATTTGAAGTGTTTCTATTTCGTTAATGTGAAATTTAATATTATGATATTCTGCACTGATAAGGATATAGCTTCCGTCTTTAGATAGTCCAGGTATTTTAGAAAATAACATCTTAAATCCCCCCTTAGTAGTTTATTTATTGTTAAGTATAGCATATATGCAAGGCGTTTTGTAGATGACAGGAGAAATATATTTAAAATGTTGCTGTTGTGATTTGTGCATAGTGTGATATAATACAGCTATAAGACAACGAAAGGGTGGTTGTTATGAAGCTGTTTGATATTTTTAAAAGAGGTGCTACAAAGTCAGGTAGCGAGATGAGAGAGTATTTGTTAAGCGAGATTAAAAGGGTAATAGATACATGGGATACCAGTGATATTTATGCTGTGTCGCTATATGTTGAGGATAATGGCGATAATCCATGCGAGCCAACCGTTACATTGGGCTACAATACAGAGGAGCATTTCAAGGCTGAGGCTGAAAACAGAGATGACAAAATAGAGGTAAGGTGGAATTACGCATACTGGCAACAAAACCGTGAGTATTTTTTCGGACTTGATGAAGTCACACAGCCTGTTGTTGAGCGTTGGATTAACTCAAAGGGGTTCAAGTGCTATACATACGAAGAAATGTTTTTGTCAGACAAAGAGCCTGCTCCAGAAACCTATGAGGGTATTACACAGGCGTTTGTCAACGAGCTTGTTGCAATAGTAAAGGAGCTGCACAAAAGTGGCTTTATAAAAGCTAAATTCGGCAAGGATATTCCGGTGCTGATTCACGAGCTGGAATATTATGAAGAAATAGCAGACCAGAATATAAAGGCAAATCCACCACATACCGTTGATGAATTTGTAGCCTTTTCTACTGGTGAATATTAATAGCTGACAAAGAAAGCTGTATAAAAAGCTGTATAATAAAATAAAGCTTGTAAAAGGGGCAGTCTGTCCCTTTTATTTTTTTTACTATGTATGATATTATTTTATTAATCAGTAATTTAATTAGAGGTAAATTATAATGTCGTTTTATGATATGATAATGGTTCTAAGCTTGTTGAAAAAAATTATTATAAAAACTCTTGACAAGTGTACTTGGCATAGGTATAATATGCTTGTGCACAGAAAACTTGGCAAGTTGAATTTTAAAAAGGTTTTTAAAGAGGTTTAAAGGAGATTATTATGAATAAAGAAGAAATTTTAAAATTAAGTCAGCAGGAAAATCAGGGTAAGCCAGATGAGCTGGAGCTAAACGCAATCGGTAAAGCGTCAAGAGCAGGTATGGTTGTAGGTGGAATACTTTGTGTAATACTTGTGCTTGTAAGCAGGTGGGTTTTAAACAGACCAGAGCTTGCTCTGGCAGGCTGGATGATATATTTTGCTATGCAGGCCAGTAATAAGATTGCGATGTATGTGCAGCTTAAAAATCGCACAAGCTTATTTTGTGGTATTATGTATGTTATAGCTACAATAGGCTTTGCTGTTGCAATGGTTAGTGTAATTATAAGTGGCGTATAAGCTATGTTGATTAAAGACTATGTATTAAATCAGTAAGTTTAAGGAGATTATTATGAATAAAGAAGAAATTTTAAAGCTAAGTCAGCTTGAAAACAAGGGCAAGCCAGATGAGCTGGAGCTTAACGCAATTGGTAAAGCGTCAAAGCTTGGTATGGCTATAGGTGGAGTATGCTGTCTGATTATTATACTGGTATGTGAATTTATCTTAGTCAGACCAGAGCTTGCTATGGCAGCAGGGTTGATATATTTTGCTATGGCGTGTGGCAAGGATTTTATACTATATTCACAGCTTAAAAAACGCAAAAACTTAATCTGGGGAATGGTGGATATTATGCTGGTGATAGCGTCTGCTGTTGTAATGATTATTGCAATTATGAGGTGACTATGGAAGATAAGCTGGTATTAAAAAACAACCTTAAATCTGCAAGAGCAGAAAAAAAGCTATCTCAGGCAGAACTTGCTCAGATGGTTGGTGTGTCAAGAAACACCATAAGCTCTATAGAAACAGGGCAATTTAACCCCACTGCTAAGCTTGCATTGATTTTATGCATTGCATTAGATAAGAAATTTGAAGACCTGTTTTATTTCTGATATTACAATTACAAATGCAAAGGCTAAAAAGCTGAAGGAGAAGGTACTCTCTTTCAGCTTTTTTTGTTGTAATTCTGTTGAATAATATATTTTTATATCACTATTAATAATATATAGTTTGAATATGATAGATTTTCGCATATATTGCAGATAAATTTTTTTATAAAAATTTTATTACTAACTATTGCTATATTTACCAAATTATGGTAATATGATTACACCGAAGAAAAACCAAATAAAAAATAATAGTAAGGAGAGAAATTATGGAAAATAAAATCAACATTATAATTACAGAGGATTTAGCAGAAATGAGTCGAGAGGATATTCAGGTGCTAAGCGAGCAGGGTTTTTTGCCTACATATTCAAGCAAAGACGGAATCGAGCTGATGAATAAGATAGAAACACTACAGCCAGATGTTGTGCTTATGGATATGTTTATGACAAGAATGGACGGTGTGGGCGTTTTAAGAGCCTTAAACAGACAGTCACCAGCCAGAAAGCCTATAGTTTTTGTGTACTCCACCTTCGACAGTCCGGTGCTTGAACGAGAGATAATGAACAGTGGTGCTTCATATTTTGTGCTGAAGCCTTATAATATGGCAGATATAGCAGAAAGCGTGTTGTCAATGCTTAACAGTACAGCTGCTTGCAGTAAAAATTCAATGCAGTATTTTTCTACAATAGGCAGTAATATAGAAATAAAAATCACAGAGATTCTGCACCAGATTGGTGTACCGGCACATATCAAGGGCTATAATTATTTAAGAGATGCTATTCTTATGTCTATTGAATCACCAGAGATAATCAATGCTGTTACAAAAAGATTGTATCCTTCTGTTGCTAAAAAGTACGAAACCACCTCATCACGAGTAGAAAGAGCAATTCGCCACGCAATAGAGGTTGCATGGGACAGAGGCGATGTGGATGTGCTTAATTCTTACTTTGGATACACAATACATAACGACAGAGGTAAGCCAACAAACAGCGAATTTATCGCAATGATTTCTGACAAGCTGAGATTACAGATTAAAAATGTAGGCTGATAAAATTCTGAGTTTTTATATCTGAATGATGATAATTATAATTTTTTATATCCTTAAAAATAAAAGAAAGCTGTATGTTGATAAAGGGTATTTTTTATCACTTAAACCCCTAAAACATACAGCAATGACGATTAAAAGCTGAATTACGCTTAATAGCACAGCTTAAATAAATAAAATTACGATAAACCTGCAATAATATATAATCACAACCACTTCATCAGCCTATATTGGTTATGCATTAAATTACAGCCACTCCACAGGCTTACCCCATGTAGGCTTACACAAATTACGATAACTCCATAAACCTACCCCATATAAATCCTACGCAAATGGCAGTATTCACTCAGCTTGTGAATACTGCCATTTTGCAGCATAAATATAATACTGATAGCTGTTTAATCAATATACAGCTTGTTACCATAATTTATTCTTAAACAGTTATTAGTACAATATCATTATTATGTGATTAGAAAATTATATGATAAAAAATAAAAACGACCATTGCAACAAATAAAATGCAATGGTCTGTGTATTTGATTTATATATTCAAAGTCATGGTTTAGCTGTAGCAGGCAACCAGATTTGTGAGCTGGTTTACAATTAAATTATAATCGTCGTTGTTGTAGTAGTAATGAGTAGAGTCGTCAAGCACAGTAGTGTGAATGTTTTTGTTATTATTCAGGTAGTTACAAGCAGTCATCGAAACAGCTTCGTCGTTTTTTGACTGAAAAGCGTAGCTTGGAACAGTCAGCTCAGGTAACATTTCTCGAGTTTTTCTGATTTCATTAAATAGCTCTAAATAACGAGGAACAAGACTAACATATTTCCACAAACGCTTATCTATATCAATGCCAAAGGTGTTTACTGTTGCAAGTGCCATATGGTCATCATCTTTGAAGGTGTTAAAAACTACCTTGGCTAAATTAGAAAACAATAAAGGCTTCACACCTACTCTTAAAGGAGCAGCCAGAAGCATTAAAGCTTTGATTTTATCAGGATGTTTAATTCCTTGCTGAATAGCAAAAAGTGTACCCATTGAATGGCCTACTAAAATGATATTTTCGTGCATATCACATAGCTGATTTACCTTTTCTTCAACCTGTGCTTTCCACTTATCCATAGAGGTTTTTGCGAAATCCTCTATAGCCTTACAATGACCATCAAGCAGTAAATTGCAAACAGTCCAATCCTGTGGAATTAGTGGGATAAATCTGTTAAAATAATTTGGTGTACCAATAATACCATGAATAAATAAAACTGCTGTATCACTGTGTGGTACGATTCTTTCTAATTCTTTATTCTTCACAAAAACACCTCCTGAATTCAACGATTAAAATTATATCACAATGAAAAAAATATGACAATATATTACAATTGTGAATATAAAAAATCTGCGTTATCAATATAAATTCGTATGTTATCTGACCAGCTTTGTGCGTTTGGTAAATAATGAAATGTGGTGTTATGGCAAATTGCACAAAAAATATTTCCGAGTATTGACATCTAACAGACTGGAATAAATGCTATTTTAAATAAAAATAATTGTGCTATAATAATATAAGTATATGCATAAAAGGAGAAATTATATGAAAGTACTTGTTATTCTTACCGGTGGCACAATTGCCTGCAGATTGCAAAGCAATGTAATGGATACAAACAGCGACACAGCCTATGACATATTGCGTATGTATAACAGCGAATATAAAAATGATATTGAATTTACAGTAAAGCAACCCTTTACTATTTTAAGTGAAAATTATACAGCCGATACCTATAACATATTAATTGATTATCTTTATAGTTGCAGCTTCAATGAATATGATGGCGTTATAATCACACACGGCTCAGACACACTTTCATACACTTCATCACTTGTAGGTATGCTGATGTGCAACGCAGAGCTTCCTGTTTTGCTTACAGCTGCTGACTATCCGTTGTCAGATGAAAAATCTAACGGCTTAAGCAACTTTTCTGCCTGTGTTGAGTTTATAAAGGCCTGTACCTGCAACGGAGTTTTTACAGTATATGGTAAAAAGAATGAAGCTGTGGTTTATTTATCTACAAGAATAAACGAGTCAGACCCTATAACCGACAGCTTTACTCCGTTTGGTAACGGAGTAGTGGCAAGGGTGTGTGACGGTATGATTTGCAATGTTAACAACGATTTGATTTTTAAGCTTAACAACAGCCCTGATAAACGCCACAGCAGGTTTTTTACAGAAAAGCCTGTAATAGAAAACGACATTTTGCTTATAAAAACATACCCTAATCAGCATTACAGCCGATACAGCATTAACGGATTAAAGGCAGTTGTTATTTATACCTATCATTCAGCAACAGCTTGTACTGTTGGCGAAGATACAGACCTGTGCAAATTTATAAAGCAGTGTAACGATAATAATGTTGATGTTTACATTGCTTCTTTAAAAAACAGGACAGATGAATATGCATCACTTCATAAAATCGAAGCTTTTAATATTAACAGGCTTTATAATATTTCTAAAGAATCTGCCTATATAAAGGCATTGCTTGCGTATAACCAAAGCGAATATCTGCCACAAAAAGCAATGGCACAAAATATTTATTTCGAGTCGGATGTATAAATTGTAGTTTAGCAGGGGTTTTGCCCCTGAGCAATCAATTTGCTTCGCAAATTGGTTACATTACCCACCAGCCTTTGAAAAGGCTGGACCTAAACTTTACGCTTGAGTGTCTGCTACGCAGTCACTCAAGATACGCACAAACCCAAACGGACCTACCCCAACACGAAAAAGCAAAATTCAGCCAAATGCAGTTTGACTAAGTGTGGGGGATTCCATAAGGGGGACAAAGTCCCCCTTTGGTCGTGTGGGGAGGGTTAAGGGAGGGGATTTCGAAATTCCCTCCCTTACAATC
>JAXJDU010000016.1:0-5578 GCA_036301785.1 Acutalibacteraceae bacterium
ATAATCAATACGGTGGCTATAATCAGAACCAGCCACAACAGTATAATCAATACGGTGACTACAATCAGAACCAGCCACCAAAGAATAATGCATATGGCTTTTACGGTCAAAACAATAATTACCAGAATAATGGCTATGGTAATTATAATAGCCCAACTGGCTACAATAATCATGGTGTACCTGACGGATATCAGAGCTTTAATAACAGCACTGACCCACCAGGAGCAGAGCAGGTTTATATAAATGAACGCAAAGGATTTACTGCTGCTAAGGTAGCAACGATTGTATTCGTAGCGTTTTTTGTAGGGCTTGCTGCTTATACCGTGTTTTGCAACGACCCTGCCATAAATGCTGTTTTAGTTGAAAAAATAATACCTATAGGTGCACTGCTTTTTGTTTCGGCTTTTTCGTTGTATCTGGCACTTCAGCCAACTATAAATACAATAAGAAAAAAACCACGCTGTACACAATCGGTTATAGCTAAAATCGTAGATGTAAAATCAAGGCGTAGCAATAATGGTGGACGAACTTATTTTCCTACCTATAAATATTCCTACAGGGGTAAAATTTATATTATTGCAGCTGCAAAAAATATGTCGTTAACACCACCTTATGTAGGCAAAGAACTGGAAATGTTTATAAACCCTGACAACCCAGAAGAGTATTATATTGGCACAAAGGTAATAAATATTATCTCTTTAGTTGCAGGAGGTTTCTTTTTCATAACTGCACTCCAGTTTTTAATACCTACCATTTTCAGCTGATACAATAACAGCCTTAATCAGGTAAAGATAAGTTTTAATAGCAGTCGGTAAGTAAGACTGTAATAATATATATATGGGGATTTAATAATGAACAATAATTTTAATAATGATTCGGGCAATGGCTTTGACACCAATAGTCAGAATATATTCGGTGGCAGCAGCTTTTCATCAGGTGGCTACCCACCGTATGCAAGCTCTTATAATAGCTATGGACAGAATAATACATATGGAGATAATAGCTATGGTCAGGAAAACAGCTATGGCAGCAGCTACGGTCAGAGTCAGTCTGTAGATAATTACAACCAGAACAACAATTATCAGAATAATCAATACGGCTATAATACTCAGAATAACAGCGATAATAATAAAAATAACAGCTACACAGGTGGCACAGACTATAACAATAGCCGTTACAGCAGTTCTTATTCTGATAACAGAGATAATAATAATCAGGATTTTCTTGATGGCTCATACCCATCAGATGCACCGGTGGTTTATGCAGAAGAAAAGTCAAATGATAAGATGAATAATATGACTTTTATTTTGTTTTTTGCTGCATTTATCCTGATGTTTGTTGCAACCTTTATTTCTGAAAATACGGCATTTGGATCACTTTGGATTACATTGACTCCTGTCTTGTTTATATGTATATTTCTGGCTATATTTATAGTTCCTGTAATATATACTATAGTTAGCGACTCTAAGAAAAGTCGTCGCTGTACACAGCCAGTTGTTGCCAGAATAACAGATGTCAGAACAACCTATTCAAGTAAGGGGCACAAAAGCTATTATCCAACCTATAAATATTACTATAATGGCAAAATTTATATTGTAACTTCAAATCATAATAAGCTTCTGGTAGATACTACAGTTGGCAAGGAGATACAATTGAATATAAACCCACAGGAGCCAACAGAGTTTTCTGAAGACTCAAAGGCAAATCGTGTTTCCACTGGCTGTTCTTTATTATTAATTGGTTACATTGTACTCAGCATACTTGTGCCATTGATTATTATAACAGTTGTAAATACAGTGTTCAGTAACTAAATCTGTAATCAAGCATAGGAATACCTGCTTTACGGGTATTCCTAATGCTATATATAATAGTTTTAATATATTTTGAAAAGGGTTGATATTATGAACGATTTTAATAATAAAAATAGCTTTGACAATACTGATAAGGCTGGTTGGGGCAGTGGTAACGCTGGGTATAGCAATCAGTCAGATTTTGGCAATAGCAACATGGGTTATAGCAATCAGCAGAATTGGGGTAATAGCAACATGGGTTATAGCAATCACACAGACTTTGAAAACAGTAATAACTATAACGGACATAACGGCAATTCTTCTGCATACAATGAACATACCGATACAAGCTCTTACAAAAACTACCCACAGCCAGAATGGTTGAAAAATAATAATAATAAAAGTACCCAGTATAATCAGAGCTATGAAAACAGAAATTACAATAACACCGTTGCAAACAACACAGCATCAGAGCCGTTATATACTATAAAGACTAAAAATTTAAAAATTGAGATAGGTAAACCACCTAAGCCAAAGGTAGAAAAGAAAAAAGACCCAAGAGAATATTTAGATGCAACAGACCCTGAAGGTGCAGAGGTAATTAAAGTAGATCCCAAAAAGAAAATAGCACCTTCAAGCAAGATTCCATTAGTCGTAATTTCTGCTGTTCAGATTGCAGTGCTTATCTATTCAATTATTCAATATGATGAAAAAGGTATAATTATATTTAATATGGTGATAACTGCTTTTTTGAACTTATTCCTGTATGTTGGTGTAAAAACACTGGTAGATGCTATAACCTTACCTAAGGCTATGAAAAATCGTTGTACAGATTCTGTAACTGCAAAAATAGTAGATGTAAGAACAGAGCATTATAGAGATTCAGATGGTCATAGACATACCCACTACTACCCTGTATATAAATATACCTACAGAGGAAAGGTTTATATTGATTACGCTTCTTCTACCAGAGGATTAAATACATTTACCGTAAACGATGTAATAGAATTTTTTGTAAACCCAGCTGACCCGGAGGAATATTATATAGACTCAGCAGAAGATGATAAAAGTAGTGTTTTTATGTCTTTGTTTTTTATAATTGTGCCGTTAATTGTTTTGTGTGCTTTTATATTTGGTTCATAGGAATAAAAAGCAACAAATTATGTAAGGGAAGATATTATGAGCGACTTTAATGAATTTAAAAATAGTCATAATAGTAATTTGAATGGCTGGGGTAATAACAGCAATGATAATAGCTGGGGTAGTAGCTACAGTAATTCAGATGACTGGAGCAGTGGCAACAATAGCAGCGGCTACAATAATCAGTCTGGTTGGGGTAGCAATGGTTATAACAGCCAGTCTGAATGGAATAACAACAGCTATAACAGCCAGTCTGACTGGAGTAATACCAACAATCAGAATGGCTACAGAAATACAAACAGTAACCAGAATTATAACTCAAATTATAACCAAAATTATAACCAGAGTCAGGGCTATAACTCAGGTTATGGTAACCGTAATAACCAGCAGGGTGTGCATAACCAGTATAACCAGTATAATCAGTCTTACAGAAATAACCCAGGAGGCTACCATGCACAGAATGCTGCACGCAATCGTTATACTCATCAAAGCCATACATTCCGAACAAACAACCCAGAAGAGGCATTCAGACGATTAAAAATGTTTACAGGTAATAGCAACTTCTATTCAAAGATTCGGGATATATTTGGCAGATCTATGCCTGATATGGATGAAGATGGAAGTAAGGTTGTAATAGCAAAGGAAAACTTTGATTTTAAGCCATATTTTTTGATATGGATAATTTCGGGTGTTGCTTTATTAATCTTTACAATTGTTGCTTTAATTCTGGACGGTGCTGAAGCAGATGAAATACTGGCTGATTTGCTGACCTATATTTTATTTGCATTATTTACAGGAGGCTGTGCAGGCATTGCGTTGTTCCCTTTGGTTAAGGGTGTAACAATGCTGAAGCGTTGCACAGAAACAGTTAAGGCGAAAGTTGCAGATGTAAGGGAAGAGCGTGGTACAACCATAACAGATGGCAGAAAAATCGAAACAACATCCTACTACCCGGTATATACATATTCTTATAATGGTACAAGATATATTGTAGAAGCTGCAAGTAACAGACATATCGGTCTTCCAAGAAGAGGAAGAGAGCTTGAACTTCGCATAAACAAGAATGATCCGAAGGAATTTTATATGTTTTCGATTTTGCGAGATGTCATGATATCTCTTGCAGGTGCTCTGGCAGTGTACGCAATGATTGCCGAGGTTCTTTTTGGCATAATTATCAGAACTTCAGCCTTTTAAGTAAAATCATGTCAACCTCCGTAAAGGTTAAATTTTTAAAGGAGAATTTTATGGATAACCAGAATAAAGAAGCTTTTGCAAGCAATGATATTCGTATATCATATACCTATCAGGCAGATATAGATGATATGAAAGCTAACAGAGAAAAAATAACAGAATATCTTGACAGCTCAGACCCGTATAACGCTGATGTGATTTTTGGACGAGAAAAAACATCGATATCATCTGCCGAACAATCAGAAGGAAAAAGGTCTTATAAGTGGTTTGTTATAATGCTGGCAGGTATGCTGACAGTGACTGGTATTCAGATGCTTTGTGGAAAATTACTGGAGGGCACCAGATATTATGTGCTGCAAGAATATGTACAGATGATTCCTGTAAGTATTTTGTTTATGATTGTTGCTGTATATGTAGAGATATCTATAATTACAGGCAACACCAGGCAAAAAAAGAGAAGGTGCAAAAGCACAGTAAGTGCAAAGATTGCAGATATAAAGCTTGTGCGTGACAGAGACAATAACACAAGAACATTGCCAGTATATAAATTTATTTACAATGGTAAAATTTATATAATAGCTTCAACAACCTATGCGAATTTTTCAAAGCTGTATGTAGGGCAGGAGGTTATGTTGCTTATAAACGAAGATGACCCCGAAGATTTTTTCATAGAAACAGACACAGAAATTACCTGCAAGCAGCTGTTTTCATTCTTACCGTTTATACTTATTCCTTGGATGTACATTTTGTACAGTATTGTTTCGATTGTAAAAGTATTGCAAACGATTTGAAAATATATGAAGACAGTTAAAATATAATTTTGAAAGGGAATTTTTATGCAAGGCTCATATAACGGAGAAAATACTCCACACGCTGATAATTATAATACTGCTAATATAAATAACGGCTTTAAAACAGAGTCGGGTAAGCAAACAAAAACACTACATAAACTGCAAAGCTACCGTGAGCCAGGCGACCCACAATCAGCAGAAATTGTATATATAGAAAAGAAAAAGCTTCCACGAGCTTTATCGGCAATTATAGCTGCTTATATAATATCTGTGGTGATACTTGCAATAGGTGTGGCTCTTTGTTCAGATAAGGTTGCTCAGGAGATTATGCTGATACTGCTGGGTACAGCAGTTGCTTCAAGTGTTGTTTTTTATGGTGCTGCAGTGTTTATCGATACTTTTTTTCTCTCAAAAAGGAGAAAGGCTCGCTGTACATATCCTGTTACTGCAAAAATTGTAGATTTAAGAGAAATCAGAACAGATAGTGGCAATACACATTATTATCCGGTTTATAAATTTTGTTATGCAGATAAAATTTATATTTTCGACTCAAAACGTACAGCCAAGCCGGATTCAATAGGTAATACCGTTGAAATGTTCGTAAATCGTAATAATCCCGATGATTATTATCTTGCAGATGATTACAGTGTTGTGTCAGGTGTTATA
>JAXJDU010000017.1:0-20067 GCA_036301785.1 Acutalibacteraceae bacterium
CAATAATACCAGCTACCGACGGTACAAAGGCAATGCTGGCACATACTGGTTTACCATTGTCCTGTATAATTGCTTCTGCAGGCTTTATTGCTGGCTCTGTAGAATAAACCACCTTTAAATCCTTAACACCACGCTTTTTCAGTTGCTGACGCATAACCCTTGCAAGTGGGCATACAGTGGTTTTATAAATATCAGTTACAACAAACGCCGTAGGGTCAAGCTTATTACCAGCACCCATACAGCTTATTACAGGCACATTGCTTTCTTTAGCCTTCATAATAATCTCTATTTTGCCCGAAACTGTGTCTATTGCATCCACCACATAATCATACTCTGTAAAATCAATTTCATGTGAATTCTCTGGAAGAAAAAAAGCTTTGTGAGCATTAACAGTCGCTTCTGGATTAATAGACTTTATTCTTTGTGCAATTACCTCTACCTTGTCTTTACCTATATTATCTACTGTAGCTATTATCTGTCGGTTAATATTTGTTACATCAACCACATCGTTATCTATCACATCAATAGTACCAACACCACTGCGTGCAAGCACCTCGGTTACATATCCACCAACACCACCAACACCAAAAACAGCAACACGGCTGTTTTTAAGCTTTTCCATTGCCAGTTTACCTAAGAGTAGCTCGGTTCTAAAAAAAATGTCATCCATAATCTGCACCTCATATTATAACTGTTATAAATTCTATTTTTATCATTAAGTATAATAATATCACAAAGAAAAAAATTAAACAACAACAATACGATTATGCTGTAATATACTTTTTATTTCTTCACACTTATGTATTCGGTAATATTTCACAAATATTGGTTATAGACTTTTCATAAAATTTTTTGATATTTTTATACATAATACAACAAATCACCTTATTACATCAAATACTATTGACATTTTACCGAATAAATGATATTCTTAGTGTACAATATTTAACAAATAGATTTCACAATATTTGCTAATACCTTTTTTCATATATACCTTCCAAAGCAGAAGCTGCATTTCTTTATGAAATGCAGCTTTTTGCTTTTATTTTACGCTGTATAATTATTTAAATCCGATAATACAATATTGTCCATTTCTCTTATTGAAATTATAAAGCATACCGTTTTCAGGCTCTGTTGACTGCATAACTGTTACTTCATAACCGTTAATATAAGCACCACCTATGCTACCATTACCAATTGCAGTAACGACATAATTGATAATCACATTCCCGTTGCTGTCTGTCTGCATTGGTGGTGCATCCTTCTGAAATATAATAATAAACTGTGGCTGAAATTCAAATTCAACTACTTTGCTCTCTGTACCTGTACCCACATAAGAAATCATTCTGTATGGATTTTGAATTTTTGATTTTTCTGTACTTGTACAGTGTAGGTTGATATTTTCGATATGACTTTTTATTGCAGTATCTATCTTATTATTGTCATCTACAAAATCTATACGCTGTGGTCGGTCTGAGCCTAACCAGGCATTTAATCCCAGATATGGTGTTTTGTTTGTAGAACTCATATTTATTCACTCTCCTTTATTCAAAATGCTCTGCTCTGTCCCATGTAAAATTAAAGCTGTCGTAAGTATCAAACATTGTTCCGTGAGCGTCAAGTGTATCCCATGTAGCTACACGATAATCTAAAAAGACATCAATATGTGCAGGAAAAAAGCTTTCTGCCTGTGCGTTTATGTATTTTCGTACACCTAAAGGAAACTGACTACCGTTTTCCACATAAACATACACTCTGTTCTTTGAAGGCACCTCTGTTATCTGACCCTGCACACCAACCGACATCAAAAAATGTTGCATTGATTTTAAGGTAGAATCAGAATACTTAATGTTATATCTGTTTTTTATACTCTCTCTGCGTTGCTCAACAGTAAGCTCTGTACGAGGAAGACCCCAAAGCTCTTCCTGCATATCAAGGCCATAAGCCTCGGCTGTAGTAACCATGCTTTCTTTAAAAAGATTATCAGCTTTTTTAATAACCTCATCAAATGCATTCGCATACACCTCAAGCTCCTTGTAAACAACTGTATTATCATTCAGATTATATATCATTAGTGGCTTTAAGTGCTTCAGCATATTTTCAAGCAAATCCATATCATCCATCCTCTCTCAGGTAAAGATTTTCCAACACAATTTTTTCGTTTTTATACGCTGTCAATCCAGAAGATAGACCTTCAAGAACCTCAAACTCTTCTATGCCTGATGTATGATAAAGAACATTATCTATATCTGCAACCCTAATCGACTGACCAACCTCCAGTTTATCAACCATTGACTTAACCCTTGAAAAAACCTCCTGCTGAACATTTTCCATTACATATCCCTCATAAAGCTTAACCTGTATTTCTAAAACACATGGTAAGATATCAGCAGATTTAACACTGACAGACACATTTACCTCTCGTTGGGTATCCATAATAGATTGCACCTTATACAAAACAGAGCTACTAACCTGCCTGTTGTCACCAAAAACATAAACAGTAACAGTGCCTGTTCCGTTTTCTTTAGGCACAACATTAACGCTTTCAACTCCGTCTACACTTTTTGCAAGCGACGAATAAAACTCTTTGTTTGTTCCGTTAACAATAAACTTAAGGCTATCAATTGCTCTTTTTCGCAGTGCTTCGTCTTCTTCTGTATCTGTACCCGAAGTAAACGAGCCTGGATTTGTTGCCTTTAAGCCGTCTACTGTCATAGTGGAAATTACAGAAATCTGATTTGGTGCAATATTGCCTGATACTCCACCTGCTATTGCCCTTGCCGGCACCATAACAAAGCTTTTACCTGCCTCAAGAGCTGCATACTGTGTTGTTTCAAACGAAACCGGATTTTCACCACCCGTTGACACAACTGTATAAGCTGGTATATCTATTTTTTCAGTTGACGGTACATCAACACTGAATTCTACATAGCCTGTTGCCTTAATTGCTGATTTTCTGGTTAAGCCTCGCAGCTGTGCATGGTAATCAAGATACTGCCCCTCTGCTGTCTGCAAAAAGGCTTGTCTTTTCAGCCATTCAAGGTAAGTATCAAGATTATACAGCTGTGCTGCAAGAACCCTTATTCTTATGCCAATATCAGACGCTTCGTCGGGTAAATAGCCTGACTTTTCCAGAAAATCAGACCTCATATTTTCTACAATAGCTTCATATGTACTCATTATACGGTCACCTCCATATCTGCATATTGATTATATGCCTTTATTCTTATTTTAAGAGTAATATCAGCTTCGTCAGCTATAGCCTTTACACTGCACACATGCACCTGAGTAACGGGCATAAGAGCCTCTTTTACAAGCAAAAGTGCATTACCCTGCAGGTTTTCGTCAGTTTTATCAAGCAGATGTATATTGCTGCCCAAGAATCTGTTATACACAAAGCTACCTTGCCTGATATTAAGTAAAATCCTGCAACGCTGTACAGTTTCTTCTATAGAGCTGACAAGGTACGGTTTACCTCTGTAATCAAGCTTAAAATCTCCGTTTTTAAGTGCTGTATCCATTGCTATACCTCTTTTCCATTGATAAGCACCTTGCCGTCGTTTTTCAGGACAATAGATGCACCGCCTGATGAAAACAGCATAAGCTCGCCTTCTTTTAATCCGTCAGCCTGTTGCTGTGCACCTATACACACTGCTGTATCGCCTACCGGCACAGCAACTACTCTTGTCCCCTTTGGAATAACTGACGCTATTCCATAAGGTGAAATAACCGGTATATTCACATAAGGCATACCACCATTTACCGACACTACATCGTTTTGTAATGCTGATATGTACGCAAACTCCGGCTTTGTATTATCTGTCATCTTATCACTTCCTATATATTCAAATTCACTTTCTATACATAATAATTTCGCTTTCTATTCTGCTGTTTTTATAGGTGTATGTAGCTGAAGCTACCACCATGTTTTCAATCAGTCTGTCATCTGCACTCACAGTAGCAGCTGCACCTATCGGATTATAAACCAGACAAGGACATTTAACCCTGCACACCAGCCTTTTCTGATTAGAGCTGTCAATCATTCTGTTTGCGTCGTAGGTACATCTGCCACTATACGGTGTGGCATCTATATATCTTACGCAGTCAATTTTATCACCTGATACACTCTGGTTTTTTACAATGTAGTTATAGCCTGTTTCGTTTGGATTATTTTTTACATAAACCTCAGACACAACATTTCTGCGATTATTTTCTGTAGTAATACTTGTACAATAATAGCTGTTTGCCGTAAGAGGATTAGACGTATTTGAAAAATAGTATTTACTGCCATTTATATCTGAATTTAAAATCGCAACACCGTCTGAGTTTATATATGGTGTTGCTGAAAACACCTTTTCAGCATACTCCTTAACAAGGCTGTAAATGCTTGTATTGTTGGTAATATTCAACACACCATTATATGATTTATTGCTTATATTTTTTATACCTATTTTATAGGGCTGTAAAAATCGTGCATATATAATTTCGTCTGTAATATTCTGCATATTCTGTGGCTGTAAATGATTATCCAAAAGACAGGCAGACATACTTCTGCAATTGAGCGTAAGCTCTTTTCCATATTCGTTTACTGAATTTATAAGGCTGTCTACAACACCAGTAAATATAGTTTTTTCATCGTAGATAACCCTTACATATTTATATTCCCTGTATTCATTTACACCTTTGAAGGTAGCAGTAAGAGTATCTGTATCCTCTGACAGGCTGGCTCTGATTTTCATATAGTAAGGATTAAACAGCCTTGTTATTGATGTATCTACATCAGTAAGCTCAAATATCATTTATTTTTATAACATCTCCTTCTGTAAGACTATATGTATTTTTTATCTGTGGATTATAGGCTATCAGCGTTTCTATAGGAATATTAAGCTTGCAGGCTATTTCCCACAGGTCTTCGTCCTGCTGTACTGTATAATGTGTTGGTGCTGTACTGTTTTCTGACTTAATATAATCACTTGCCTCTGTAAAGGTAAAGGTATATTCAACATAGTCATCTACAGGTGTGCATTTAAGCTTTAAATCTGACAGATAGGCGTACATCGGGTTTATATCGCTGACCGACAACACACCAGCCTTACAGGTATTATACAAATGCTTTAAGTGCATATATTGTTCAAAGGCTGATTCGCCATAAAATACACCTTCACCCTTTACTGTTGTTGCGTTGTTACCTGAATTATTAGCAGCAGCTGTAGCCATATAAACATTCTGCTGATGGATATCAGCAGATGAGGTAACTGTGAGTGTATGTGGGTTATGGTGCAAGGTATAACCCATAAAACGCATTACTCCGTGGTTCATAGCAACACCCTTTCGTGTGAAATCAGCCTGTACTCTATATAACTGCCATATACAGTCTGGCTTTGAACAAAGCAGTTAAGATATTTATAGCTTTGTGATTTTAATTCAGTTAACCTGCCATGAAGCTCTGCCCCAGGGGGTGCTTGTATAGTAATTAAAAACTCACTGCCTGATAAGATTGAATCTACAGGCTTTGAGCTTCCGTACACCTTAATATCACAGCTGGTATAAACAGCCTTTTCGCTTACAACTGCACATTCATAAATATCCTTATCTATAGTAATAACAGCTTTATCTGAATGTGTGCCTGACACAGTAAATGTAATATTTATACTGTAGCAACGCTGTGAAGCTATATATTTTATATCACCTATAACACAGCTTTGTAACGAAGAAATATTCATATCGATAAGACTTTGAGAAATCTCAAAAGCCTTTGAAAATATGCTTTCTCCGTCTGAATAAAGAGGTGATAAAAGCTCTATATAAAATGTAGCTGTGTGGCTGTTGCTGCTGAATTCGGTGCTGTCATTTTTTACACCGATTACTGCACTGTACTTATCCTTTAATGGTGAAGAAAGCCTTTTAGCAGTGAAATATGTATACACCTCTGTTTTATCAACACTGCTGTTAAGCTCATCCTTAATACTGTTTAAAATTTCTGTTATATTTATACTCATCACTCCTTTTCATACAAAGAAGCCAACGCCTGCACATATAATGGTTTATCCTTAAAATAAATAATGTTATACTCCTTTATCCAATAATGCCTGCTGTGTATATAGAGAATTGAATTCTCAAGATTTATCGGCTTTTCGGGATAAGTAAATATAAAATTATAGTTGGAGTTATCGATAACACCGGCATCAGTATAAGCTGTGCCGGTGTTTTCTTTTGCTCTGTTTTTTACTGGCTGCAGCAAGCCCTTTACCTCACACGCTGACTTACCCATATACTCAGATATAACACATTCTGCACCTAGCTGATTTATTCTGTTAAAAACCAATCGGTAAATCATCTGCTTTTACTCCCCTAAACACAAAATTTTTATCCTTGATATATCTTGAAATACTCTTTAAGGACTGATTCAGATACTCGCCTGCAAACTGCCTTAGTGGTGTACAGTTTAATGTAACATCGCCTGCCTTTACGCTTGTTACATTGCTGCCCTCTGCTATTACAGAATACTTATAAAAGGCGATTGCCGCTGCAGTGGCAGATAATCTGCCACTGCAAGCCTCTTTGTCAATTCCTTTAACAAGCATTTCATTAAGCTCATCTACAGCATTATTACAAAGCCATCTGTACTTTTCTGCCTCGTCCTCTGTAAAATGAGTAAGCTCCATAAAGCGTTGAAACACCTGCTGATAGTTCATACATTACACCTTCAACACAACAGAAGCATCGTTGAACACCTTTGCAAAGCCACTGATAACGCTTATTGATGCTCTTTCGAGCTGTCTGTCGATAAGCTTATCATAATCAACAAGCACATCACCAGCCTGCACAAGCTCTAATGCACAGGTTTTATCTAAACCAATGATTGTATCACTGCTTAAAGTAGGCACATGAATAAGCTTTGCACCCATTGGTGTAATCATTTTTCCTGTACCATGAAAATCAAGTGTAGCCTGAGAATCCTGCATTTGTGGCATAGCAAGAATTTTCTCCATAAGTGCTGTTGGTACAAGCATTGTATTAAGCTCGTATGGTGTAAGAGTTGTCCATAGTCTGATAAGGTCTTCGTATGTAAGAGTACCACTTTCTGCTACATTGATAACTGTCGCAGAGTTTTCGTTGCCGTCACCATTCAGCAGAACCTCTACTGCGTCTGCAAGCTGTGTGCGTGCAATATAAGCACCAATCTGCTTAAGAGTAACTGTAAACAAATCAAGTCTTTGAAAACGAAGTGCCTCATAGCTAGACACAAGCATTCTGCCTCTTTTCAGCAGCTTAACAAGATTCTCCTGTGTTTTGATAACTGTACTAGGAAGCAGAGCACCCTCGCTTACTACCTTCAGCTCCTTCATATCAGAATCAGGGTCAGACACAATGCTTCTGTAGTCCATGCCCTCAATCTTAGTAACGGTTGCTGTAATATCTGGCAATACATCAGCATAATCCATGCCAAGCTTGATTGCTCTGCTTACATATTCCGGGAACAACGCTGCTGAGCTTGATGTCTGGAAAAACTTCTCTACTCTGTCAGAATCTGCACCACTTACCTTAATATCAAAACGCTTCAGCTGTCTGCCAAAGGCATCAAGATTTCCCAGTGGTGTATTCTTGTAGTTTTCACTTGGGTCCAGCTCCTCAAGCACCTGACTAAAGCTTTTATCCTTTCTGTTATACATACTTTTATCAATATTAATTGTCTTATATAGCTCCATAAATAAATACCTCCGTTAAATTTAATTATTAAAGTACAAATGTTACTGTGTCTGAATCGGCACTTAAAACAAGATGCTGTCTGCCTGCACTGTTTTGTGCAATGCCGTTTGCTGTATAAACAAGATTACTGTAGCCCAGCTGAATTTCGCCAGAGCACTTTGCAGTAACCACACCCTCAAGCATTACGCCACAATAGCCGTTGCGACTGTTAACTGTAACGCCAGTAAGTGGTGAATTTTCCTGTGCCTGTGTAACCTTGCCGTTTTCGCTAAGCTGAACCCACTGGTTAGCTGCTGTTACTGTGCTGTCACATTCAAGTGTAAGCACCTTATCGTTATATCCTTTAAAATCAATTTTCATATCAATTAACCTCCTGTTATTTTAAGTTCATGTTGTTTAAATATTGTATTGGTCATTAAAGCTTGCTGTGTAGCTGTTATTTACATTTTCATCTCTGCTGTGGTTTCTGCCTGCAAGCTGTGGCAGACAATAATCCTCTGCGTTTACTCTGCCCTTATACACTGCTACAAATTCCTCAAGCTCGTTCAGTGTAAGCTTTTTTGCAACCTGTAAAAGCATTTCTGTGTTTGTATTTTCAAAGCACAGTCCACAGTAGCGTATATAATCCTTTTCAAGCTTTTCTCTGAAAGCCTTGCCATATTCTGCATTAACTTCAAGCTGTTTTATATAATCAGACAGATATTTTATATTACAGCTGTTTACTGCCTTATAATTACACTTTTTAATTTCATCTATTAAAGCCTCTGCTTTTACCTCTTTATTGGTATCCTGCGTAATGTAGCTTTTCACCACGCCTGCTTCCTTCTGGCTAGGCACTGCTACAAAAGACCATTCGTAAGCGTCTGAAACACTGTCGAGTATATAGTAGCAACCATTTTCACCCTTAAAATGCTCACAGCTGTGCTGTCTTACATCTGCTTTGCACACACTGCACAGCACTCTGTCAACGCTACAGCCAACGCTTACCTCTTTTTTGATTCCTGCTTCTATAAGCTGTATATCCCTTTGTGTATATTCATTAACAGGCATATAAGCCTTTGCAAGCAATCGGCAGTAATCGGCACCATAGGTTGTTTTTTTACCCTGAATATTCTCTACACTGCACGCAAAAATTCGTGCTGTCTGATTTTCTGCTGTAGGGTTATGATTTGCAATGCCTGTTTTACCAACAAACAAAGTGCTTAGCTGGTTAAGTGCATTAAGCGAAAACGCCTCGTTATCCCTGTCTATTTCGTTATCACAAAGCACCACATTAAACACATACAGCTCGTCACCTTTGTATTGTCGCCTTGTATATCGGTTAATAAGCTCAAGCTCGTTATCACTTATTGAGCCTCCCTCCTTTAAAACAATACCTTTACTCTTTATAATTTCACTCAAATAATCACTCCTTATTATTTTCTATCTGCTCTGCCTGTGAATTGATAAGTCTTGCATTTGCAAGCTCAACCTCATCCTGCAGATTAATGTTGCTCCAAACAACTTCGTGCTTGGTGCTATAGCCATTCATAGCAAGCCACATAGAGCAAAGCTTGCTTATAACCGGGTTAAGCAGATATCTGTAATGCTCAAGCTCACTTGTAAGAATATCTGCCTGCTGTGATGACATTCTCTCTGTACTGCTCCACGATAACCCAAGAAGAAATGGTGGAATACTAAGCTTAGATACTATCTGCTCCAGCAGTAACCTGCCTGGTGTCTGGCAATCTAATATCTGATTATCTGCACCGATTACCTTTATATCAACATCACCTACGGCTACAAAGTCAGACACACCACCACCCTGCATTGCCTTGCTCCACTCGCTAGCAATCATTTCTGCTCGCTGTTGGGTATATACACCGTCTGTACCGTCATCTGGGGGATTATATGTAACTGCAAAGCGTATGTTACCGGCTCTTTCCCAGTTTTGTCCTATTGCAGTAAAAATTTTAAGTATAATATCGCTTACAAACGGCAGGCCCTGCAAAATAGATGTGCCCCCCACCTTATTCGGCTGTGGGTTAAGCGATGTAAGCATAATCAGATTCTGATTTTTTACCTTTCCTATGCTACCGTCACTGTTTCGCACTGAAACTACCAGCTCAAGTGGATTCTTTTCATCGGGCTTCAGCAAAATATCCTGATTATCAGCATTATAAATACCATAAATACCGGTGTAATCCTTATACGGAATAATCTCTGCTATAGCTGTACCATAGGTAAGCAGGGTATCAAAATATGTACTTAAAAAGCACTTAATACCCACATTATTACCACAGGTTTTTACATTGTCCAAAAAATACTTCAGCTCTGCGTCTACCCTTTTATTCCCTGTTTTAACCTCGAATACCCCAAGTAATCTTACAAGCTTATTTATTGCAGAATCTATAATCGGAATAGCCTCTCTTAAAGACGCATACAACAAATGCTGTGAATTATTAAGTGGAATATAACTGCTGAAGGCGTTAAAGGGATTGCTAAAGCTATAGCCCGTTACAGTCTGTGCAAGTCTGGCTTGCTGATTTTCTTTATTTTTATCTCTTTTAAAAAACTTCAAAACATACCTCCTTTAACTTCGTGGAGAAGCTATTGCAACAAATTGCTGCTGTGGCTTAGAAACCACTGTTGTAACAAAATATCTTATATCGTCCATTGCGTGGTCGTTTTCTTTTATAGGAGCATCTATACCACCAGTGCTCCATCTATACAACCCAAACTCCCTTATACTGTCGCTACAGCAATTACATATTTTAACACTGCCATTTTTCAGTACCGTAGACACCTTTCGGATTCCATCTATAACATTATTTTTAGCCGGTGTTACTGTAAATTTATTATGCCTGCGTATAGTCTGAATAAAGCTTGCAGCAGACGGGTCTACCACTACTGTTTCTATTCTTTTATCCGTTGTAAGCTTAACAAGTGCTTTGTAATGCTCCTCATCAGTACGCTGAATACCCTCTTTTTTAGAGTCGTAATAATATTCATCTATTCTGTACCATACACCATTCAGATACCCCCACAGTCCAAACGAAGCAGGGTTAACCGTGCCATAGTCACAGCTTACAGCGTATTTTTCAAACAGCTTATCTGGTACATCAACAAACATATCATCCTTCATAAACGGATATACACAGCCCTCAGCACTTACCCACCTGCCAAGAATAAACCTCTCGTAAAATGCACCACTATAAAGCGACCTGTACCGTTGCTTCATTCCGGCTGAAAGTGACGGGTTGTCGTCCATTGTAAAGTGAAGATAAAGTGCATTTTTACGCTTTCTGCCTAAAATCCACTCTACTCTGAACCAATGCTGTGGATATTCGGGGTTACAGTTAAACCAGAATTTACTGCCATTTACCGAACATCTTGCCACAGCCTGCTCTACAAAGGATTTTGGCATTAAAGCAACCTCATCAAACAGCACACCACTTAATGTCATACCCTGAATAAGCGAGGCTGAGGATTCATCCTTACCACCAAACAGATAAAAGGTGTTGCTCTTACCGTTAAGCGATATTTCAAGAATATTCTGCGACAGCTTTTCGCTACATTCAAAGCCCATTTCAGTAAGCATCGCAACCAAAGGCGTAACAACATTTCTTCTTAAAGAGCGAATTGTCTTGCCACACAACGCAAATGCAGCGTTGTTGAATCTGTAAAATGCCCATGCAACAAACGAAATGCTCATGCACATTGTTTTACCACTTCTTACTGCACCGTCACATATAACAGCGTCGTGATTACAATATCTGCTGCCCTTACACCACCATGTCAACAGCTGCATTTGCTTTTTTGAAAACCTAGTTGGTGTCATCTTCGTACACCTCATAGTTATTCAAAATTTCTGCACTGTTTTCTAATGCCTTATAAAAAGGAATACTATTCTCACCTGATGCCTGCTGTGCTTCACTCAGCTTTTCGAGTGCCTTAAGACGGTCGAAAAATTTAATCTCCATTGCACCGTCTTTAGGGCGTTTGATTTCAGAAATCATATACAAATCCATCGCTTCAAGTGTCTGAAGGTCTGGCTTATCCATATACAGCAGCTGTATGCAATCTGCTATACTGCCAAAAGCTAAACGCTCATAGCCCAGAAGTGCCATAAAGCGTAAATCCTCAAAGCGTGTGTTTCTGTATTTTTTAACCTTATCAAGAACATCATCTCTCATCAGCAGCTGCTGACCCAGCTGCTCTGGATTAGCTGTATAGCCAGCCATTACAGCAGATATTCTTGCATTACCGTTAGAGGCATAGTAACAACAAAATTTATCCTCTTTTTTAGTCATTTTAAACCTCCGTTAATTTATTGCAGAGAGTTAACGGTATGAACTCCTTTCGTTTTCATTTGTTTTTTAACCCCTGCACTATATAGTAAAAAACAAAAAGAAAATGCACACCATTGGGCAATGATGTACATTTTCTTTAAAAATTTATTTTTTTATTGTAAAAATCACGGTTTATGTATGGTTTAAATCATCCAGAACATACACCAATTCCAATAAATAATATTTATCAGGCTTACTATCAAGCTAGCATTCATTGAATATATGTATATTTTTCTTGATTTTTGCAAATCACATTTTCTAATCTTAATAAACGAATAAACAACAAGAGCAAGCAATGCAACTGCAACTAAGAAAACAAGGAAGAACACAAACCTATATTCTGATACAGTCAATTGCTGAAAATTAAACAGAGTTGGAATTACCAGTATAAAAATAATAACCGGAACAAACTGAAGTACACTTGCACCTAAGCACCACAGGCTGAATGGCTTTTTAACGCTTCTTCCCTTAGTCTTGTTAATTATCGCCATTACCAGACCTCTTACTAAATTAACTGCACAGTAAAGCAATGCTAATATATATAATCCTATAACAATAACATCTAAAGCAATGTCCTTAAATTCTATAACAAGTGAATCGCCATATACAGAAGAAATTTTATCAATGCCATTCTGATTTGTTCTTACACTATATGCTGTCACTCCTTCGCTTGAATCCTTATTGTATACAGACAATAATCTATACAGCTTTAACGGACCTTTGAATATTGTTCTTCCGGACATTACAAGGCCAGTATAGCCAGCAGCATTACCCTGATATTTACCATAAAAGAGCTCTGGCATTTTTTGAGTATATATCTGCTCTGCATACTGATTTGTCTGGATAACCATACCTGTTTTATTTTCCATATCAAGCAACAGATTACTGCTACAGCCTGCTGTATTTCCACCGTGACCCATCAGCTTTGTGCCATAGGAATCAATTGACCAGAATCCATGGTAGCTCTGTGGATTTTTAGTTTCACCATAGTATAGTGATGGTGAAATCATTGTTTTATATGTATCCTTCTTTTTAAACAGCACAGTATCCTCTGACAAAATTGACTGAGCAAACGCCTGCATATCTGTAATTGTAGATGTACACATTCCTGCAGGATACATTATAATGTATGCCATATTCGGTGTAATTTCATGCATATTGGGTGAATATAGTTTCAGATTACTTCTTCTCTCTTTAACGCTTGGGTTATCACTTAAATCTGCACATATAGCTGTATCATTCATATCCAGTGGTTCAAAAATATTTTTTCTTACATATTCAGAATATGGTACACCAGAAATGCACTCTATAATATAAGCTGCCAGCGTTGTGCTCCAGTTGCTATAGGCACAAACTGTACCTGGTTCAAATACCTGTGCTGGTTGTATTTCTGAAAGATACTCCTCTACAGATACTATTTTTTCTTCTTTTCCTGTTGACATACCTATTACACTGTCTTCAAATCCTGCATTGTGGTTCATAAGATTAAGCATTGTTACAGGCTTATCAAATTTTCTGTTATGCAGAAAATCCTTTGGCAGATATTTATTGATATCAGCATTTAAATCAAGCTTACCCTGCTCTGAAAGCTGCATTGCACTTACCCATACCAATAATTTAGAAACTGAGCCCCACTCCATTACTGTATCATCAGCAACAGGAATTTTATTCTGCACATCGGAATAACCAAAGCTGTTTCTGTAAATTGTATGCTTGTCATTAAATACAGCCACACTCATTCCGGCAGTTGTGTTGATATTCTGTTGAACATATTGCTCAATCTTACTGCCGATATCATAATCTACCGTTGCACCAACGGTAAGGGTTGGCGTTATTAAAATTAATAAAGCCAGTAAAAAAACAACCACATTACGGTATATTTTCATACTCAACATCTCCTCTTTTCATTTATTTCTGATTCTTTACTCTGCTACAAACAGCGTCAAACTCATCCAACAAAAACTGCATTTCTTCATCTGTAAAATACAGGTGCAGAGATTCCTCTAAAATTGTCATCTTAACATTAGAATTATCTGCAAAATATTTACTGCTGTTTACCGACACCATATCGTCTTTTTTTGAAAAATAGACATTGCAAGGCACAGCAACAGCCTTTGCTCTTGAGCGTGTCAGCTTTGATTCCTTAAAAAGCTCAAGATACCTTGGCACCCAGCTTAAATAAAGCAATAAATTTTTCTCCAGACTAATGCTATAGCCGTCACGCATAGAAACGGCAACAGGGTCATCGTCTGATACCTCGTCAAAAACCACCTTTAACGATGTAACCATTGCAACAGGCTTCAGAAAAATCTTTAACGGTACTGCAAGCAGAAAAAGCTGTTTAATTTTTGTCGGATATTTTTGTATGGCGTTTATTGCCAGTAAGGTGCCCATGGAATGTGCTACTATTATTATTTTATCATATTTCAGCGAAAGCTCGCAAACAGCTTTATCCACCTGCTTTTTCCATTTTCTCATAGAGCTATGTGCAAAATCCGAAACACCTTTACCGTGACCGTCTAAAAGCATATTATAAACAGACCAATCGTCCGGAATTAACTCTATATATCTTTTAAACATATCAGGCGAACCCAATATGCCATGGATAAACAGCACCACTGTATTACTGCTTTCTACATTCCTTATATATTCCTTATGCAAGCAATATCACCTCTGAGCTATTTGTGTACTATCTATTATACCCATTAAATCGCTATTTTACAACTTAATTCCTCTTTTATTGTAAAAGCTGCAAAAAAACATACACCCTCAGCAAATACAAACTAAAAGCACATTTTGTTTGTATAAAATTTTGTATTTAAGAAACACACAGGCATTTCATGTACATTTTATGGTACAATTTGCTATTTTTATAAACAAATGTTTATTTTGCTATTGACTTGAAATATGAAGTTTGCTACAATTAGAATATAACAAACATTCGTTTTGTGATTAAAATTTACAGATAGTGTTTTGCTGATATCGTACAGCAAACGGAACAGGAGGATTATATGACATATAAAGATTGGGCAAATGAATATCAGCAGCAGGCTGATTACTTAAAGGACAAGCTTACACAGCTTAAGGAGGAACGCAGAATATGCAGAAGGGCTGATTTATTTGATAGCCTTACAAAAAGAATAAACTCTTTATACAGTATGTATCTTGAGGCTATGCACACTGCACAGCTGTTAAACGAGAGAGCTATGGAGGGATTGATACTATGAGAACCTTTGCAACCGAGCCTACAAGGCTGGAAATACTTTCGCAGCAAATGGTATACAGTGAATTTTGCATGCGACATTCCACAAACAATGCTCACATCGAGAAAATGAAAAAGCATATCTGCAAGGCAGTAAACAACGAGCTTACAGACAAACAACGCTATTGCATTACAGAATACTACATCAATTCCCGTAAAATGGTTGATATTTCTAAGGAGCTGGGTGTTTCACCCTGTGTGGTAAGCAGACATATTTCAAGAGGTGTAGCAAAACTTAAAAAGACACTTACTTATTTTTATGATTAAATGTAAACAATAGCTGATTACAGTATGATATACACAGAACATACAAAAAATCCCTCGACCTAAGGTCGGGGGATTTTGCTTTATAGTTTATTATTTTTCTTCAGCCTTCTGCTTCTTGCTCTTCTTATTGTCTGCATTTGCAGTAAGCTCTGGCTTATCAGTTATAATTGAAGAAATAGCCCACTTCTGGAACTGGATTTTTGTTCTGTCCGGACCTGTTTCAAGAATGAAAGACGCATCGTCTTTAATGCTTACAACTCTACCCTTAATGCCGCCAATAGTAATCAGCTCGTCACCAATCTGCACGCTTTCACGCATTTGGTCTTCTTGCTTTCTCTTTTTCTCGCTTGGTCTCCACATCACAAAGTACATAACAGCTAAAAGTCCAAGCATCATAATTATTGATGACATACCCATAGACTCTGCTGCAGCACCACTTGCGTCAGCTGGCATACAAGATGTTAACCCCATAGTAGCCATAATACCCATAGCCAAAAGAGTTATTTTTGAAATAAGATTTTTCATTTCTGTACATTCCTTTCATATTGCAAATAAAATATAATAATTATTATACCACAAATAATAATCTATTCAAGTATGAATTTACAACTAACATTGCTTATGTTCTTCTATCATGAACACCTTATAAGTATTATAAATCCCTGCAAATCTGTTTTTATTGCAAACTATTTTATATTCAATCTAAAATTTTGATTATAATTTTTGCTTATATCAAAATTTACATTCATCCACTGTTTCGGTTAACTCTGCCCATCTGGCTGAAATAAATTTAGCATACAAAACTGGGTCTAATCCGTAGCTTCCAATAGAACAAGTGTTATTTACTTCAATTAAGTTTGTTGCACCATCTTTTGTAACTCCAAAATCCAGTGCATATGCATTAGGAGAATCAACAAAATCTTGCACACATGATTCAACTACCTCTTTAGAACAATGAATGTCCCATTCTCCACCATATCTGCGTACATCTATTATCTCTCCATACAAAACAAACACTCTGAACTCAGCAACAAATTCTCTGACCTCACTGCAAAATATCGGATAATCCTCATAACAGCTACCACAGCCAATTAAATCTTTTGTACTACGAATAACTCGCCCTTTGAATTTTTTATTACTTATTGGTTTGATAAAAACCGGCCACAAGTCAGGATTACTATTAATAGTATTAACTGTACTTTTCCATATTTTTCTACCCAGATATTTATTTAGAACATCAGGGTAATCCATATCATCGATTTTTTTACCAAAATCATTCAGCCTGGCTTTAACTGTTCCTATATAGCCAACAACAACATCTTCTATATTGCTCTTTGATAATTCGTCATAGGATTCAAAAAATACTATTTCTGTTCCCATTTCTTTAAAACCGATATATGCGTTAAAGTGGTCCTGATCGGTTGGTAAGCCTTTTTTTGCTTGTATATATACTTTCATATGCTATTTCTCCAAAAACTTAGCTAAGCTCTGATATCAGCTTCACAGCCAGTCAGATTAACTTAAATTCTCCTGCCAAGAATATCCTTGTAGGTGTTGTAAAACTCTGTGAACCTGTCTTCGTCAAGTGCTTTGCGTATTTCTTCCATAAGGTTGTTGTAGAAATATAGATTATGAAGTACAGCCAGACGCATACCAAGCATTTCTCCACTTTTGAATAAATGGCGAAGATATGCTCTGTCAAAATTACAGCAAACAGGGCAATCGCACTTTTCGTCAATAGGTGATGTATCAAGTGCGTATTTTGCATTGAAGATATTACGCACACCCTCCCATGTAAACAAATGAGCATGTCTTGCATTTCTGCTTGGCATAACGCAGTCAAACATATCAACACCACGATACACAGCCTCAAGAATATTTACCGGAGTACCAACACCCATAAGGTATCTTGGCTTGTTCTGTGGCATATGCTCCTCTACCTGGTCGATAATATGATACATAACCTCGGCTGGCTCACCAACAGCAAGTCCACCAATGGCATAGCCTGGCAGGTCAAGCTCGCTTATCTCTTTCATATGCTCAATACGCAAATCGTCGTAGGTTGCACCCTGATTTATACCAAACAAAAGCTGATTTGGGTTTATAGTACCCTCAAGCTGATTAAGTCTGTCCATTTCAGCCTTGCAACGCTTCAGCCAACGGGTTGTACGAGCCACTGAATTTTTTGCGTAGTTGTATTCTGCAGGGTTTTCCATACATTCATCAAACGCCATTGCTATGGTAGAGCCCAGATTTGACTGTATCTGCATACTTTCTTCAGGACCCATAAAAATCTTTCTGCCGTCTATATGTGAAGAAAAGTACACACCCTCTTCTTTTATATTTCTTAGCTTAGACAACGAGAAAACCTGAAATCCACCACTATCTGTAAGAATAGGGCCATCCCAGCGTGTAAACTTATGAAGTCCACCAAGCTTTTTTACAGCCTCATCTGTTGGACGCAAATGTAGATGATATGTATTGCAAAGCTGAATCTGGCACTTTATTTCTTTTAAATCAAGTGCACTTACAGCACCCTTTATTGCACCACAGGTAGCTACATTCATAAAAACAGGAGTCTGCACCGTACCATGCACGGTGTTAATCTCGCCACGCCTTGCGTTACCCTCTTTTTTTATTACCTTAAACATATTTTAATGTTCACCTTTCTCTGATAAATCTTTTAATATTTTAACATATTCGTCTGCATAATTAATGCTTAATTCTCCGTGAGTGTATCCCTTTAAAATTCTCAGCTCACTTTTTGGAATATTCTGATGTATCTTCCTTGCAGAGTCAACCATAATTTTAAGCTCCTTATCACCTACAATAACAAGCACCTCTGCGTTACTATTCCTTATAGCTTCATTCAGTGTGTAACCCGAATTTGCTTTCAGTATGGCTATTAAATCTGCCTTGGATATTTTACAGGTATCGGTATAGTAGGCTTCAAATAAATCCTTTTTTATTTTCAACGAATTAAACTGAAGCCTTGAAAACCACCTTTTATTAATTAAATTATAGCAAAGCTTGTATGTAGGCTCAATCAGTCTGTATGTGGTTTTCATCGGTAAAGCCAAGGCACTTTCCAGTATTGCATAGCTGCATATATCAGGCTGTTTAGCGAGAATTTCCAACAGAATCTGCCCACCCAGTGACAACCCGGCAAGCATGAAAATTTTACCGTTATAATTACATTTAATAAAATCAATTATTTCATCTGCGTTATCCTCAATACCTGTAAAGGCTCTGTCGCTGTTTGCGTGACCATCAAGCATAGGGATAATTACATGGTAATCTGATTCTATAAGCTTTGCAACATTCTCAAAGCTCCACCACGATAATCCCCCACCGTGAAGCAGCATTACAACTCTTTTATTTTCTTTACCAAATTCCTTTACAACCATAGTATTTTTTACTGTATAAGCATAGCATCACCAAAGGAGAAAAATCTGTATTTTTCTTTTACTGCTATGTCGTAAGCGTTCATAATTGTATTGTAATCAGCAAAGGCAGAAACCAGCATAATAAGTGTGCTTTCTGGTAAATGGAAATTAGTAACAAGACCGTCAAGCACCTTGAATTTATAGCCTGGATAGATAAATATTTCTGTAAAGCCCTCACAAGGTACAACCTCACCGTTATTTTCAGTTGCTACAGACTCCAATGTTCTGCAGCTTGTTGTGCCTACTGCTATAACTCTGCCACCGTTTGCCTTTGTTGTTTTTATAAGCTCGGCTGTTTCGGCTGATACCTCGTAATGCTCTGAGTGCATTTTGTGGTTTGTAACATCATCTACCTTTACTGGCCTGAATGTACCCAAGCCAACATGAAGTGTTACATAGCCTATTTTTACACCCTTTTCCTCTATTCTTTTCATAAGCTCAGGTGTAAAGTGCAGGCCTGCTGTTGGTGCTGCTGCTGAGCCTAGCTCTTTGCTGTATACAGTTTGATAACGCTCCTGATTTTCCAGCTTTTCTGTAATATAAGGCGGCAATGGCATTTGTCCCACCTTATCAAGTGCTGAATAGAAATTCTCATCGCCACAATCAAACTCAACAATTCTGTTGCCGTTTTCCAAAACCTCCAGCACCTTACAGCTCATAATATCGCCAAAGGTAAACTCTGCACCCTCTCTTGCCTTTTTACCAGGCTTTGCAAGGCATTCCCACACATTGGTGCGTACCTGTGTTAAAAGCAAAAATTCAACCCTTGCACCAGTTGAACGCTGTCCGTATATTCTTGCTGGCAATACTCTTGAATTATTCGCAATAAGGCAATCACCCTCCTGCAAATAATCTATAATATCATAAAAGCTTTTATGCTCAACAGAGCTTTCCTCTCTGTTTATAACCATCAGCCTTGAGCTGTCACGAGGCTCTACAGGAGTCTGAGCAATAAGCTCCTGTGGCAGGTCGTAATAAAAATCACTTGTTTTCATTATATTTTCCTTTCGGATTATTTGTTGTAATAAATTGGAATTTGTCGGGCTAACAA
>JAXJDU010000018.1:0-2455 GCA_036301785.1 Acutalibacteraceae bacterium
GTCATATGTAACATGGACATATTTCAACCAGCCAGTAGGTACAAAGAAAACACCTAACCAGGAGGGTAGTATTCAGATACCAGAGGCAAATCAGGTGTTGAAGGTAGGCAGAGGTGGCTATACACCACACTACTCACCATTTGATGAGGGCTTTGATCTGATGACATTCCCTAACTACCTTATCGGCTTTGGTATGGGTGAAATGGACTCAAACGGTGCTTACAGTATGCTTAACACCAAGAATGGTACATTCACTCAGAAGGGTGGTTGCTTAGTATCAACTATCACATTTACAGTACAGAAGGCTGGTGAGGTTGAGGTATTCACAAGGCTTGACGATGCTATTGTTGACCTTGACAATGGCGAAATCCACGCTGATTATGTAGCTATCTATAACCAGAAGGTTACAGAAGAGCCTACAGCTCCACCAACACAGCCACCAACAGAGAGTGGCACAGCTATTATCCACTTTGCAGATGATAACAAGCGTGCACCAATGACAGTAAAGGTTGGCGACACATTTACTTATGATATTTACTTAAAGCTTACTGACCCTAAGGTACAGGCTTTTGTAACATGGACATATTTCAACCAGCCTGTTGGCACAAAGAAGACAGCTAATCAGGAGGGTATTATCCAGATTCCGGCAGAAAATCAGGTTCTTAAGGTAGGCAGAGATGGCTATACACCACACTACTCACCATTTAAAGAGGACTACGACCTTATGAAGTTCTCTAACTACCTTATCGGCTTCGGTATGGGTGCTATGGATTCAAATGGTAATTACAGCATGCTGAATACCAAGAACGGCACATTCACTCAGCAGGGTGGTTGCTTAGTTTCAACTATCACATTCACAGTACAGAAGGCTGGTGAGGTTGAGGTATTCACCAGACTTGATGACGCTGTAGTTGACCTTGACAACGGCGAGGTTCACGCTGACTATGTAGCTATCTATAACCAGAAGGTTACAGAGGAGCCAACACAGCCAACAGCTGTTATTCACTTTGCAGATGATAATACTCGTGAGCCACTGACACTGAATGTTGGTGATACATTCGAGTACGATGTTTATGTTAAGCTTACTCATCCAAAGGTACAGGCCTTTGTAACATGGACATATTTCAACCAGCCTGTTGGCACAAAGAAGACTGCTAATCAGGAGGGTATTATCCAGATTCCAGAAGAAAATCAGGTTCTTAAGGTAGGCAGAAATGGCTATACACCACACTACTCACCATTTAAAGAGGACTACGATTTAATGAAGTTCTCTAACTATCTGATAGGCTTCGGTATGGGTGCTATGGATTCAAACGGTAATTACAGCATGCTGAATACCAATAACGGCACATTCACTCAGGAGGGTGGTTGCTTAGTATCAACTATCACATTTACAGTACAGAAGGCTGGTGAGGTTGAGGTGTTCACAAGACTTGATGACGCTGTAGTTGACCTTGACAACGGTGAAATTCATGCTGACTATGTAGCTATCTATAACCAGAAGGTTACAGAGGAGCCAACACAGCCAACAGCTGTTATCCACTTTGCAGATGATAACACCCGTGAGCCGATTACACTGAATGTTGGTGACACATTCGAGTATGACATTTATGTTAAGCTATCTCATCCAAGTGTACAGGCTTTTGTAACATGGACATATTTCAACCAGCCTGTAGGTACAAAGAAAACACCTAACCAGGAGGGTAATATTCAGATACCAGAGGAAAATCAGGTACTGAAGGTAGGCAGAAACGGCTATACACCACATTATTCACCATTTGACGAAAGCTACGATTTAATGAAGTTCCCTAACTACTTAATCGGCTTCGGTATGGGTGAAATGGACGCAAACGGTAATTACAGCATGCTTAATACTAAGAACGGTATCTTTACTCAGAAGAATGGTTGCTTAGTTTCAACTATCACATTTACAGTACAGAAGGCTGGTGAGGTTGAAGTATTCACAAGACTTGATGACGCTGTAGTTGACCTTGACAACGGTGAGGTTCATGCTAAGTATGTTGCTGTTTATAACGATGTTCATACAGCAGAGGAAGAGCTTGTTCTTATTGGTGATGTAGACGGCAATGGCGAAATTTCACTTGTAGACCTTACACTTATCAAGAGATATATTCTGAACAAGTCACTTATCCCTGACGATGCAAGAACAAAGAAGGCTCTTGATGTTGATAAGAACGGCAGCGTTGAGCTGATAGATGTTGTTTATATGACAAGATATATATTAAAGCTGAATACAGCTGGTTCTTATACAGGTCAGACAACTCCACTATAAAATAACCTTATGGGTAGCTACAGCTAACGCTGTAGCTACTTTTTTGTGAGAGTAAATTGTAGTTTGTTTGACTGCTTCGCAGTCAAACAAAGACACGCACAAGCCCAAACTTAAAGTTTGGGTAAAGCCTTTTTAAAGGCTTTTGGGGTCGAGGGGTAACAC
>JAXJDU010000019.1:0-5705 GCA_036301785.1 Acutalibacteraceae bacterium
CTTTAAAATCCCACGAGGGGTGTTACCCCTCGACCCCAAAAGCCTTTAAAAAGGCTTTACCCAAACTTTAAGTTTTGGTTTGTGTGTAACTCCCCGACAAACTGCAATTTGAAGATTACTCTTCAAAAACCTTGCTATCAAGATATCCTATTGTAAATTCTCCCCAACTATAGTTCATCATATATTCACCGGTATATGAATTAATAGCCTCTTTATCTCCGTCTAAGAATTTGTAGTAGTCACAGGTTATCTTAGAAGTATCAACCGAAAGATGATTATATCTTTTAATAACAATATCGCCAATGCCTTCATTGTTCAGGGTTTTCATCATTGTAGCTATAATGGTCTGTAGCTGGTGCTGTAGCGAAGAAGAATACTCTCTGTCCTCGTATAATACGCTTGCTAATTCCTTCAGAGAACAGCCTGTACCATTTTTATGCACAAGGTATGCAAACAGCTCTTTTGATTTTGCTCGAGGAAAATGCAGTGGCACATCGTTTACATATACCTCAAAGTTGCTGAAGGTCTTTACCTTAACAGTCTTTACATTCTGCTCGTTATCCTCAAGTGGATATCTCAGCTTGGAAATTGCCGAAAGCACAGCCTTTTTGGTTGCAGGCTTTAAAATGTAACCACTTGCATAAACCGAAAACGCTTCAAGAGCATATTCAGAATAGCCGGTTACAAATATGATATTGGTTTTTTCATGAATCTTAAGCAGCTCCTGTGCAAGCTGTATTCCGGTCATATTATTCATTTCTATGTCAAGAAAAGCTATATCTATGCTGTTCTTTTTTGCGTAGGAAATAGCTTCTTCTGCTTTAGAAAAGGCTTCTGTTTCAGCCTGAGGAATACATTCCTCAAGTACCTCTTTAAGGTCGTTTAAAGCGAATAATTCATCATCAACTATTAATACCTTCATAATCAATCGTCCTTTTAACAAATAGGGTATGCAGTATTCCAAAAGCCAGTACATTGAAATCTGCATACCTCTTGATATTATTTATTATTTTGTTCAGTTTTATCTTCTACCTTTGGCAGGCTCATATAAACTGTTGTGCCGATGTTTGGTGTGCTTACAAATAATACCTCACCATTGCACATGGTTTCAACTCTTTTTCGCACATTGTCCAGCCCTATGTGGCTACGGTTGTCATTATATTCCGGTGGCTTTGTCAAGTCCATACCAACGCCGTCATCGTGTACCTCTACAATGTAGTTGTATATTGATTCTCTTGTTTTTATTGTTACGGTGCCACCTTCTTTTTTCTTGGTAACACCATGTCTTATAGCGTTTTCTACTATTGTTTGTACCGTTAAGGCTGGCACAGAAAAATCCAGACACTCAAAATCGTATTCCACATTTATTTTATCACCAAATCTCTTTTTTTCAAGAGAAATATAATTTTCTATGTGGTCCATTTCTTTTTCAAATGGAATAGTAGTGTTAAGTGTAAGTGAGTCCAGGTTGCCTCTTAAATATGTTGCAAACTCTGTAACAGCCTCCTTTGCTGTTTTAGGGTTTATATCACAAAGCTGTCTTATTACTACAAGTGTGTTGTATAAGAAATGAGGCTGAATCTGTCCTAGCATAACAGAAACCTTGCTTTGTATCAGCTCGTTTTCCATTTGCTCTGCCTTAGCAGCCTGTACAAAGCTTCTTTGTGCCTTATACATTATGGATATGAAGTGTGCAACAGCAAAAATTATAATTGCAATATGGAATGCAGCAGATATAAATTCATCTTTAGTGGCTCTTGCATAGGCCTCTGCAAGCATGGTTGCGATTAATCCTATAGTAAAGAATATTGGGATAAATCCAACCGAGCTGTCTTTGGATTCTGTAAGAAGCATTAACAGAAGGGTAGCAAGCATAACCACTGCAGCTCTTATAAGGCATATTGTCAGCAACGAAATTTCTCTGTAATCGAATATATTGTAAATAAAAAAGCCTATAAACGCTATAGTCCACAGATAAATGAAAAAATCTATTGCCCTGTGGAATGTTCTTTTGTGTATGTATATTCTTACATAGAATAACAGCAACAGCATCAGTGACAGAAGGTTAAGATAGTCAAGCGTGCATATAAGTTCAAGTCGGTTAAAAACCAGTGATATATAATTGTAATTAATCAGGCTTGATATTGCTCCTGAAATCATCAGTAAGGCACACGATATACTGCCTATTTCGATGGGTGAACGCATGATTTTAAAGGAAAGTAATACCACTAACAATACAAATCCGATAACAAGAGTTAAAACAGCAGATAATATTTGCGTAAAGTAATGGTTAAGCTGATGTTTTAAAAGCATATTTTGGCTACCTACAGAAATGTTTTCTAAAAATTCGGTCAGGTATTCCTCAGTAAGCTCAGAATTGCTACAGCTAAGCGTGATGTATATGGTATCATAGGTGTTGATTTCTGGTGCTGTAAAGCTGACCCAATTATTGCTGACTATGTTTTTTACTATTTCTGGCTGACTGTCATAATCATAGGAGAATAATTCCTTGTCATCAGAATAAACCTTTATATCTGATTTTTCAGCGTAAAGGTTTACTTGCGTGTTTTTGTTTATTTTTTCAGCAAAATTAAGCCTTAGTGTTATTTTATTTGCTTGCTCAAGTGTAAGCTTTCTGTCAGCTGGTATAGTAAAGTCAGGTAATTTATCGTTTACTCTGTATACACCGTAATAATTTATATATTTTATATTCTGCTCTTCACTTTCAGGAGTGTTGTATTTATTTACAGTAAATATAATAAAAAATGTTGTAAGAAGTAACAAAATAAAAGCAAAAAGATTAGTTACGGTAATTCTGGGAAGCTTTCTTTCCATAAAATAAATTCACTTTCTATATGGTTTTGTACTATAGTTTTTAAATACTGTATAATTAATATATCATAAAATAAATGTTCTTGTAAATAAATTTCAGAAAATCTGTGTAAAAACCATTGTAATAATTTTTGATTTATAGTAAAATATGTACGAATAACTTTTAGAAATCTTATGGGGGGAATTATATATATGACAAATTATCTGAATAGTAATTCTAACCCAAGTGGATATGACTCACGCTACCACACAGCTGACTATAGTATGGCTGTTAAATCAGAGGTAAAAAAACCTTTTGTTGCTGATGATGTAATTACTGATTCTGAAATCAGTGCCGAAATTGAAAAACAGAAGGAGCGTATAAATCAGTTTATACAGCAAAGTGGACTGGACAATAAGCAGGAATCAGAAGAAAAGCTTATATCAGAATATCTTGAAAAGGAATATCATGAAAGCCTTAGCGATATTTCACAGCTTAAAGTCAGCTTTATTGTAAAAATAATAAAGCGTAAGCTTGCTGTTTTGCACAGAGTGCGAAACCACAGACTGCTGAAGGATAAAAAAATTCCCGATTCTCTGATTATTGAGCGAGAAATCGAAAAACGAGCATCTTTAAATATAGTTGATATGCTTGCTATTCTTAAATATACAGATAAAAATAAAGAGATGTCAACACAGCAAAAGGTGCTGCTGATGAATGACCTTAACAGAAATGTGAAGCTTACTATAGATGAAAAGCTGGCGATTGTTACCAGAATTATAAAATCTAATATAGTAACAGACCCTGATAGCTGTAAGCACCTTAAAAATAAGCTGACACTTTTGTTTATAGTTAAAGAAAGTGGATTCTCTATTGATGTTACAAAGGTTAAGGGCTATAAGCCAGTAATGAATGATGTAGATGAGCCAGAAACCGAAAATAACCAGCCTGCAGAAGAAAAGCTTGTATCAGAGGTTACAGATAATGAAACTGTTGACGACCCTGCTGTACATCCTATTGAAGCAGATATTATTGAGACAGATGATGAGCAATCGACAGATGACCCTGAAGCAGATGATGTGTCAGAGGCTGCTGAAATATCAGAAATATATTCTGATAAGGCTACAGGTGTTGTTGTGGCTGAAAAATCAAAAAAGGCTGTTGCTAAAGTAAAGCCTAAAGCAAAAGTAAAAGCAAAAGCTAAACAGAAACCACAGGTTACAAAAACCTTTGTTAATTCAAAGCGTCATTTTAAATTTGGTGCAGGATATATTGCGAAAAACGATTTACTTACAATCTTGTTGCCTAGTGGGTATGTACTTGATAAAAACAAGGTATATCAGGCAAACACACTGCGTAACAGTATCGAAAAAAGAGTCTACGATTCAGGATCGCCACTTTGTATTACGGTTACAAGTACAGCAAAGCCAACAGATTATAGCCTTGTTGATTTTTATAACAGCAATCTGATTGAATGCAGAGATAACAAGCTTAAATACAGAAATACCGTTATCAGCAAAGCACCTGCTGTACTTAAGCATAAACCAAATTCAAATATATATACAGCTTCTGTTTTTGTAAGAAAATACAGGCTTGTGTATGATATTAATTTCACCTTTAAAAAGACTGTTGCAAATACAGCAAGTACAGTAAACAGAATATTAGCATCAATATTATTTGAAGGAATGTGATAGCATGTCTTTAGATTTTGAGATACTGTATTTTATTCAGGAGCATATTGTGTGCAGTGCCCTTAATGATATAATGGTTTTTATATCTTCACTGGGGAATTATGGTACAATATGGATAGTAACAGCGATTGCGTTGATAATTCCCAAAAAAACGAGAAAATGTGGCGTGCTTATTCTTTGTGCGTTAACGCTTTCGCTGATAACAGGGGAGATTATAACAAAAAATCTTGTAGCAAGAATACGCCCCTGCAATATAGATATGGCAGTAAATCTGCTTATAGAAAGACCAGAAACCTATTCTTTCCCATCAGGTCATACAGCATCGTCGTTTGCTGCTTCTGCCGTGCTTTTATATTTTTATAAAAAAGCAGGTGTGCCTGCGTTTATACTTGCTGTGCTGATTGCATTTTCAAGGATGTACCTTTTCGTGCATTTTCCTACAGATGTTATCTGTGGAGCTTTGTGGGGAATAGCAAGTGCAGTTATCGTGATTGTAGCGTATAAAAAGCTTTTTGGAAATAAAGCAGGAATAAATCTTAAATAGCATTAAGTATCATTAAAAAAGTGATATATAAATTTATATGTATAACTGTTATGTAACGGTTATTACGGAGGTAATTATGAATAACAAAATCACAACAAAGTCATTATTTGACTGTACACACACAATAGCTTCAGACCTTTTTGAGCGTACAACATACCCATGGGAGGCTCTTGAAAGCATTGGAGAATTTATAATGGCTGTTGGCCCTACATTGCCAAAGGATAAGTATGACCAGATAGGTGACAATGTGTGGATTGCAAAAACAGCAACTGTTGCACCATCTGCAATGCTTACAGGTCCACTTATAATCTGTGACAATGCCGAGGTAAGACATTGTGCTTTTATAAGAGGCAAGGCGATTGTAGGCTGTGGAGCAGTGGTAGGTAACTCTACAGAGCTGAAAAACTCTATTCTTTTTGATAAGGTACAGGTGCCACATTATAATTATGTGGGAGATTCAATTTACGGCTATGCGTCACACACTGGTGCAGGTGTAATTGCTTCTAACCTTAAGTCAGATAAAAGTAATGTAGTTGTAGATGTAGACGGCGAGAAAATTGACACAGGTCTTAAAAAGCTGGGTGCAATTATCGGTGATTTTGTAGAGGTTGGTTGTAACTCTGTGCTTAACCCAGGTACAATTATTGGCAGAAATACA
>JAXJDU010000020.1:0-9016 GCA_036301785.1 Acutalibacteraceae bacterium
CAATTTACACACAAAATATCCCCTGTTACACAATTTATAGCTGTGTAACAGGGGATTAATTTATTATTTGGTTTATCTCTGCTCTATGTCAATATAATCTCGCTCTTCTACAAGGCTCTTGTATGCAGGACGAATGATTTTATCTACATTTATAAGCTCCTCAAGACGATGAGCACTCCAGCCTACAATTCTTGCAACTGCAAAAATTGGTGTATAAAGCTCCAATGGAATACCAAGCATGCTGTATACAAAGCCACTGTAAAAGTCAACATTGGCACTTACACCCTTGTACATTTTACGCTTATTGGCAATAAGCTCTGGTGCCATTTCTTCAATCAATGAGAACAGCTTGAACTCGTCATTCATATTCTTTTCTTCAGCAAGACCTCTTACAAACTTCTTGAATACCTGTGCTCTAGGGTCAGAAACAGAATAAATAGCATGACCCATACCATAGATAAGGCCCTTACCGTCAAAGGCTTTACCAGCAAGTACATTTTCAAGGTACTCTCTTACCTGATTTTTGTCTGTAATATCGGCAACATTCTTCTTAAGGTCGTCCATCATCTGCACAACCTTCAGGTTAGCACCACCGTGCTTTGGTCCCTTAAGTGATGAAAGTGCTGCTGCAACTACAGAATATGTGTCTGAGCCAGATGAAGAAACAACATGTGTTGTAAAGGTAGAGTTATTACCACCACCATGCTCCATGTGCAGAATAAGTGCAGCGTCAAGCACTCTTGCCTCAAGGTCTGTGTACTGCATATCTGGTCTTAACATTCTTAAAAGATTTTCAGCTGTAGAAAGCTCTGGGTCTGGTCTGTGAATAAACAGGCTGTCATCACGCTCGTAGTGATTGTATGCCTGATATCCATAAACTGCAAGCATAGGGAATACAGCTATAAGTGAAATGCACTGTCTTAATACATTATCTATTGACAAATCAGCTGCCTTATCGTCATATGCAGCAAGAGTAAGTACGCTTTTTGTTATAGAGCTCATAATATCCTTTGTAGGAGCCTTCATTATAACATCTCTTGTAAAGCTGTTTGGCAATACCATATTGTCGCCAAGTAGCTTTTTAAAATTCTGGTACTGCTCCTTTGTTGGCAGCTCGCCAAACAGGATAAGGTACATTGCTTCTTCAAAGCCAAAATGCTCTGCCTTACCAGAGTTTTTTACAAGGTCTTTAATAGAGTAGCCTCTGAATAACAGCTTACCTGCACAAGGTACTCTCTGGCCGTCTACCATTTTAACTGCCATTACATTCGAGATTGTTGTAAGTCCGGCAAGCACGCCTATACCGTTTTTGTCACGCAATCCCTTTTGTACATCATATTTAGAAAAAAGCTCTGTATCGATTGTACTGCAGTCGATACATTTCTGAGCAAGCTCATTTATATATTTATCCATGTTAATACGCCTCCTTATTCTGGTAATTTAAATCATAACATTTTTTTGTGCTAATTGTCAATTTTATAGCTTAATATTAATGTTGTGTTAATAATTTATTGACTAATTTTTCATAAGCTGTAATTATGTGGCGAAAAATGGTTGACATAAATGAATAAGTGTTTATAATTGTACTAGTAAAAATAATACAATCACGGAGGAGAATAATGAAAAAGAAATTAATAATTATTGGGGTAATATTGGCAGTGCTGGTTATAGCTTTTGTAGCTGTTATGTTTTTCTTGCCAGTGTTGTCAGGTACAGAGGCTGGAATTGACACTGTGCCTGTAACAAAGATAGCAGATATGACGGGGTCAGATAGTGCTTTCAATGGTAACAGATACAGTGGTGTAATCGAGATGGGTGAGGTTGTAACTGTAAAGGCAGACAGTGATAAGCTTGTTAAAACTACCTATGTAAAAGAAGGTGACACTGTTAAAGCAGGCGACAAGCTGTTTGAGTATGATGTAGACCAGTTGAATTTACAGCTTGCACAGGCTCAGCTTGATTTAGACCAGTCAAAGGCAGAAATAACATTGTATAACAATCAGATTACTGCTTTAGAGCGTGAAAAATCAGGTGCCAGCAGCAACCAGCTGTTGAATATCGAAAGCGAGATTTTATCTGTTCAGATACAGCAGAAGCAGGCACAGTATAATGAAAAGAATGCTCAAGACACAATCAATAAGCTTAACAAGGTGGTTAAGGATAATGTAGTAAAGTCAGAGGTTAATGGCAGAGTTACAACTGTAGTAACAGCTGATGACGAGTATGCTGGCCATACATACATAACAATAGGTACAAGCGACGAATATAAGGTGCTGTCATATATAAGCGAAGAAAATATAGAAGCCTTTTATGAGGGTGCTAAAATTCTTGTTCGCTCAAGATTAGACGAGACAGAAACATGGACAGGTGTGGTAGACTCTCTTGATGTTTCTTCACCAAGCTCAAATGTTGCAGAAATGTCTGGAATGGGAGATACTAACAACGACACAGCTGACAGTAAGTACCCTGTGCGTGTAAAGCTTGATAATGTAGAGGGTCTTATGGTTGGCCAGCATGTAACAATAGAGCTTTCTGCAGAGGCAAAGGAAGAGGCAAGCAGCAATGTAGAGCTTGACGAGTTCTATATATGTGATGTTCAGACTAAGCCTTATGTATGGTGTATGGGTGCAGAGCAGAAGCTTGAAAAACGCTTTGTAGAGCTTGGCGAGCATAACGCAGACAGCATGACATATAAGGTTGTAAGTGGTCTTACAGCAGAGGATTATATAGCATTCCCAGAGGAACATCTTGCAGAGGGCATGGCAACAATGCAGATTTCTATGGATACAGAGATGGTGGAAGATGCAGAGCTTATGGAGGGAATGTAAGCGATGATATTAGAGCTGAACGGAATATATAAAAATTATTATACAGATGATTTTGAGGTGCCTGTACTGAAGGATGTTAATTTATCTGTAAAAGAAGGCGACTATCTGGCTATTATGGGCCCATCAGGCTCTGGTAAATCTACACTGATGAATATAATAGGTTGCCTTGATAAACAGACAGAGGGGACATATCTTTTTGATGGTGTAGATATATCCAGTCAAAGCGATAATGCACTTTCTAAAATAAGAAATAAAGGAATAGGCTTTGTATTCCAGAGCTTTAACCTTTTGCCTAAGCAGACAGCACTGGAAAATGTAGAGCTTCCACTTATGTATGCAAAAATCAAGAAAAAGAAGCGTTTAGAAATTGCACAGGCTGCACTTAAAAAGGTGGGTCTTGAGGACAGAATGTACTTTTTGCCTACACAGCTTTCTGGTGGACAAAAGCAGAGAGTTGCTATTGCAAGAGCTATCGCAAACAATCCTAAAATTCTGCTTGCAGACGAGCCTACAGGTGCACTTGATTCAAAATCTGGTGAACAGGTTATGCAGCTTTTCAAGCAGCTTAACGAAGAGGGTATGACAATAGTTATGATTACTCACGAAAGAAACATTGCAGAGTGTGCTGACTCTATAGTGTATATTCGTGATGGTGAGCTTTTTTACTCTGATGAGAAAATTTCTGGTAATTCAGCAAAATCGGATTATACAGGAGGAACAGAAAATGAGTAAGGCTATAGCAAGAAAAAAGAAGATTAAAAAGAAGCCGATAATTATTACAATAATCGTTGTATTACTTGTATGTGCTGGTATTGCTGGCATTATATATAAAAAGCATTTAGACTCATTTGCAAAGGTTGTGAGCGTAGAGGAGATGAGCTCTATGTTTTACAGCGAAGGTATGGGTGAGCTTGTAAGTCAGGGTATTATGGAAGAGGATACCGTGCAGAAGCTTAACATAAACAGCGAGCTTAGCATAAAAGAGATTAAGGTAGAAAAGGGCGATACAGTAGAAAAGGGTGATGTTCTTGTTGAATATGACACCGAAATTCTACAGCTTGGTGTAGATACTTGCCAGACAAAGATAGATATGCTGACAAACAGCATTAAAATTGCAGAAAACGAGCTGAATACTCTGAAGGGTTTAATTCCTGCAGAGAATGCACCGGCAACCGAGCCACCAACAAATCCTGCTGAGCTGAAGCCTGAGGTGGAAAACAACACACCTGCAGTTGAATACGAAAAGGTTATTACCACTGCTACCAAGTCACTTGCCGGTGACGGCAGCGAGTCTTCTCCGTTTGTATTTAATGTAGGTCTTGATACTGTTGTTAAAAAGCAGTATCTGCAATATATTGCAGGTAACAAGTCAGGCACAGCTACAAACAGCAAATACGCAATGTTTCATGTGTATGCAGAGAATATGCTGCTATACAGCTGGCTTGTAGACGGCACATTGATTACAGATGACAACAGCGAAAACTGGTATTGTGGTGCAGGTGTTGAAATTTCTGAAGCAGGCAGTATCCATGTAGCACCAGGTGTAAATCCGTTTGCGACAATTATTACCTATAGTAATTTTGATGTACCTCAGGATGATTATTATAACGAGGGTAATCTTGAAAGTCTTTTAGGTGGTAATGTTAACTTAGAGGATATTTTAGCACAGCTTGAAAAGGAAAACGCCTTTGCTGAGGATGACGGAGAAATATCTGCAAACGATAATTATGTTTATACACAGGCACAGCTTAAAGACATGATTGCAGCCAAGAATGACGAGCTTGTACAGCTGAACTTCGATAAAAGACAGGAAGAAATTGAGCTTAAAAGAGCAAACGAAAGACTGAATTCTGGTAACGAGGTAGCTAAAATTCGTGGTACAGTTACCTTTGTTGCAGACTCTATAGAAGATGCAATCAAGAATGGCTCTTACATAACAATTGTAAATGATTCTGTAACCAGCATAACAGCTGTTGTAAAAGAAAAAGAATTAGAGAATATAAGCGTTGGTATGAAGGCTGAGCTGAGAGTTGATTATCAGATACTTGACTGTGAGGGTACTATTGTAGAAATATCAGACGAAATATCTGAGAATGTAGGCTATGATATGTTTGGTGTAGCTGACGAAACTGCTACATACTATGATGTTAAAATTCAGTTTGACGAAAAGCTGAAATTCGATGATAAGAGTAGTGTAGAGGTAATTATAGACAAAAGCGATTCACAGGAGTGTATCTGGATTGAAACTCCATTTGTCCGTACCGAAAACGGAAAAAGCTATGTGTTGGTTGCTAATGAAAACAATGTACTTGAAAAACGCTATGTAAAGGTAGCCGATAAATTCTTCTCTTTTGCTGTAATGATAACAGGAGATCTGTCAATGGAAGACAGAATAGCGTTGCCTTACGGAAACTCTGTAGAGGGTAAACCAACCAGAGATGTAAGCTTTGCCGAAATATATAGTGGCTTTTTCTTTTAAGGTGGGTGAATAAAATATGATAGAAAATATAAGATTGTCGTTCAGGGGTATATGGTCGCATAAAATGCGTTCTGCACTTACAATGCTTGGTATAATTATAGGTATAGCATCTATTATTGCTATTGTGTCTATAATTCAGAGTGTAAGTAATATGATGAAGGACCAGCTTGTTGGTAAGGGGGATAATACCGTATCGATTGGTGTTTTTGATAAAACTAATATGTACGGAGAACCACACAGTGCTCGTTTTTATGGTGTAATTGAGGGTATTACAACAATACCACAAGAAAAGATAGACGCTGTTAACAGCTTAGAGGGTGTAGTAAAATGCTCACCTTACTATATGTCTGATATGTGCGATATTGCATATAAAGGCGAAACAGCCTCTGTCAGTGTATTTGGTGTTGAGAAGGAGCATTTCTCGCTTACAAATTACCATCTTGTAGAGGGAAGACTTTTAACACAGGCAGACTACGACAAAAGAAATAATGTAGCTGTAATTGATACACTTGTTGCTAACGCAATGTTTTTAGACGGAGAGCCTATTGGTAAAACTCTTTCTGTAAATGGTGAGCTGTTTGTTGTAGTAGGTGTAATTGAGGTAGAGCGTGATTATGACGAAATAAACTCTGTGGCAGATTATCATGTTGCTATGCAGAATAATGCTAACGAGGTTTATGTACCTTCAACATCATGGGCACAGCTTATCTGCTATGACGATGTGCAGAATCTGTTGGTAGAGATTGAAAATCTTGATGATACTGTAATGATAAGTACAGCTGTTGCAGATGTGCTTAACGAAGGCATGACTAATGAGGATTATCAATATAGATCAACAAGCTATATGACTGATTTACAGGGTATTGAAATGGTTACAGATGTAATTTCAATTCTTCTTATAGGTATAGCAGGTATTTCTCTTGTGGTTGGTGGTATTGGTGTAATGAATATTATGCTTGTTTCAGTTACCGAAAGAACACGAGAAATAGGACTTAAAAAGGCACTTGGTGCAACCAGAAGACAAATTCGTTCACAGTTTTTAACCGAGGCTGCCGTGCTTACTGGTATAGGTGGTATTATAGGTGTATTGCTTGGTGTAGGTATAGCACTTATACTTGGTGTTGTGTTTAATGTAAAGGTAGCAGTAAGTGTTACTTCAATAATAGTTTCTGTTGTATTCTCAATGGGTGTGGGTATTGTGTTTGGTATTATGCCAGCTACAAAGGCTTCTAAGCTGGACCCTATTGAAGCACTGAGATACGAATAATAAAGTATAATTTTAAGCAACCAATTCATTCAGAGTTGGTTGCTTTTCTTTTTTGCTGAAAATTCTGATAAATTATTGTACAGTCTTGTATAAATATGATATAATTACTACATTGAAAATCAGACTGGAGGTTATATTGTATGAAGTACAATACAGCTATAGCTAAGCTAATAAAAAAAGAAGAAATAGCAAACGGCATTTTTGATTTTGTTCTTGAGTGTCCGGAGCTTGCAGGCAAGGCACGGGCAGGTCAGTTTGCACATATTGCAGTGCCAGGTAAAACATTACGCAGACCTATTTCTATCTGCGACGCAACCGACACAACCCTTAGAATTGTTTTTCAGGTAAAGGGTGATGGTACAGATATGCTTTCTAAAAGCAAGGTTGGTGACGATATAGATATTCTTGCACCATTAGGACATGGCTTTACTATTCCAAAGGGTAAAAAGATTGCCTTTGTTGGTGGTGGTATTGGTGTGCCACCTATGCTGTACAGTGCAAAGCAGGCAGACACAGCCTATGCTGTGCTTGGCTTCAGAAATAAAGACGCTGTAATTTTAGAGGATGACTTCAACGCTGTGTGCGAAAAGGTTTATGTAGCTACAGATGACGGCAGCTATGGTGTGCATGGCTTTACTACTGATATTTTAAAGCAGATTATCAACGAGGTTGATCTGGTTTGCTCATGTGGTCCAACACCAATGCTAAGAGCTATTGCACAGATTTGTAAAGAGAACAACACACCTTGTCAGGTATCTCTTGAAGAAAGAATGGGCTGTGGAATTGGTGCGTGCTTGGTATGTGCGTGCAAAACTCTTGACAAAAACGGCAACGAGGAGCACAGCCATGTATGTAAAAAAGGCCCTGTATATAACGCAGAGGAGGTTGTTTGGTAATGGCAGATTTAAAGGTAAAGGTAGCTGGTGTAGAATTTAATAACCCACTTATCGCTGCGTCAGGTACATTTGGTTTTGGCAGAGAGTATTCAGAGTTTTATCCACTTTCTGTTATGGGTGGTATATCATGTAAGGGTATTACACTAAAGGCTCGTCCAGGTAACCCTGCACCAAGAATTGCAGAAACACCATCGGGCATACTTAACGCAGTAGGCTTGCAGAATCCGGGTGTAGACCATTTTATCGAGAATGATTTACCTTGGCTTAAGGAGCAGGATACTGTAATTATTGCAAATATCGCAGGTAACAGCTACGAGGATTATTGCCAGATGGCAGAAAAGCTTTCTGATACTGATGTTGATATGATAGAGCTTAATATCTCTTGCCCTAATGTAAAAAGTGGTGGTGTACAGTTTGGTACATCTTGCGAGAGTGTAGGTGCTATTACAAAGGCTGTAAGACAGTATTGCAAAAAGCCACTTATCATTAAGCTTTCTCCTAATGTTACAGATATAGTTTCTATTGCAAAATCAGCCGAGGCAGAGGGTGCAGACGCTATTTCTATGATTAATACTTTAACTGGTATGCGTATAGATATAAACACAGGCAGACCAATTATCCGTAACAATACAGGTGGTATGTCAGGTCCTGCTGTATTCCCTGTTGCTGTAAGAATGGTTGCACAGGTTGCACAGGCTGTTGAAATTCCTATTATCGGTATGGGTGGTATTTCTACATGGCAAGACGCTGTAGAAATGATGATAGCAGGTGCTACAGCACTGCAGATTGGTACTGTACTGTTTAAAGACCCTTATGCTCCTGTAAAAATTAACGAGGGTATTAATAAATTCCTGGACGAAAAGGGAATGAAGTCTGTAACAGAGCTTACAAAGACTGTAAAGTTTTGGTGATTTATGGTAATATTGGCAGTTGATTTAGGCAAGGCAAGAACAGGACTTGCTGTATGTGATAAAAGCGAGCTTCTGGCCTCTCCACTTGGTATGATAGAGGACAGAAATCTTGACAGAGTGGCAGAAAAGGTTTGCGAGTATGTAAAAGAGCGTAAAGCAGAGCTGATTGTTGTAGGCTTGCCAAAGAATATGGACGGCACAGAGGGAGAAAGTGCCCAGAATGCCCGTGCATTTGCAAAACAGCTTGAAGAGCTTTGCAATATTCCTACAGTAATGCAGGATGAAAGAGGCACAACAATAACAGCCCACAGCTTTTTAAATACAACCGATACCCGTGGCAAAAAGCGTAAAAAGGTAGTAGACACAGTTGCTGCTACAATTATTCTTGAGGATTATCTTAATTACCGTAAAAATAACAGATAAATAAAATTTATAACCCCAGTATATAAAAGACCTTGAACGGCTTTTATGTACTGGGGTTTGTGTTTGTAGATTTATACTAATACCTAATTAAACACTAGACAACTTGTCGGCATAATTTACTCAGCACTTCGTCCTTCTCCTTGACAAGCGACAGCTTGCCTGCGTCGTCGTCCTCGTTCTGAGCAAATTCTGCTCGACAATCTATTCAACCG
>JAXJDU010000021.1:0-4930 GCA_036301785.1 Acutalibacteraceae bacterium
CTAAAATATCATCATTCTTTTTGAACTCAGGACCTTTATGCTTTGGCATTTTTACAGAAAACTTCCACTTGTATGTAAGTGGCTGGTCATCGTAGCCAGCCATAATCAATGTAAGGTATTTACCCTTGAACACATTACCGGTAACCTCATAATTTAAAATAAGGTTAGAACTGTCTTTCATTACAAATTTATCGCTTTCAAGCTCGATTGTAGACTGTGAGTAGCTTGCAGCATATTCATTGCCGTAAGCATAAATCATTTCTGAATTTGTGAACTTATAATACTGCTTTACGCCTTCTTCATCAATTTCAACATACTCCTGTGTAGCTTCATCTAAATTTACAGGAACCCACACACCTGACTTTATTGACTTGTTAAAGAAAATAAAATACGCTGCCAGTGCAATAACAGCAACAAGTAAAACTGCAACAACGGCAATAATAGCTGTTGACTTTGTTGACAAGCCTTTGCTGGTATTTTCAGCTGGTGTTATCTCGCCACTGCTTACATTGTCGTAATCCTCTAAAAATTCCTCAAGCTCATCAAACTGTGATGTATACTCTTCTTCAGGCTCATTCTCATCAAAGCCCATTAAAGGCTTTTCTGATTCAAATGAGTTATCTTCGCCAAAAAGCTCTTTATTATCGTTACTCATTATATTCTTCCTTTCTCATTATAAAAGCTTAACAGATTAATTATATTATATTTCTATAAATCTTGCAAGGCATTTTCACGCATTATTTAAAAGCAGTTTAAAATAGCTATTAATGACTTATGTATTTAATATTGTTTTGGTGATTTAGTGGCAGGATTATCAAATTAACTCTTCTGAAGCAAGATTAAACAGCTGCTATATTGTATGGGCAGAGAATATGAAAACAGGCATAAGCCGAAGCTTATGCCTATAATAAAACTTATTTGTCTGTTGAAATAAACTTGTTAGTAATAATTGCAGGATTACATAACAACTTAGAACTCGTCGATATCGTCACCTGGAACTACAGGTACACCAATCTCAGGAGAACCACTGTCAGCAGGTCCGTCTGTTGAACCCCATGCAATTATATCATCAAAAGAATATTCCAATAATTCAATCTGTGGTTTAATGTATTCTTTCATACTACAACCTCCATAGATAAACATCATAATATACTTATGATATAACTAAATACAAAATTTGTCAAGTATTTTTTTGCTTTTTTCGATATCATAATTCACCCACAAATGTGAGTGAATTATGATTTGCTTGTAATAAATTATAATTTATTACATACTGAAGCTTATGTCATAGTTACCGCCATTTGGTACACCAGCAATCCAACCTGATTGAATATCTGCACTAGAAACATTCCATATACCGTCATTATTGTTTACTGTTGTTGTATTTGCATTTACTTTTGTGTTACCCTTACTACAACGAATCAAATACAGTTTCCAGCTTGATGTCTTTTCATCTACTGGAACATATGCAGTAAACTTATTATTTGAAGGACTAGTAAGTGGTTCTGCTGTTATAGTTCGTGTACCATCTGTTGACAGATAAGTCAGATAGAATTCAGCATTAGATTGATAGATATCCCAGCTTGCATTAACTGTAATGTTAAATTTCAGGTACTTGCCTGTCACAAAGTTAGCCTTTAACTCAGAGTTAGCATTTACAGTGTATGAATAGGTAGTAGTTGTTGTGCCATCTGACCATTTTTCAAATGTTGCACCATCAACATCTTTTACAGCTGTTAAACTTACTACACCACCCTTAGGTATGTTAGTTAATGTACCGCTTGTATTGTTTGCAATGGTACCTGATTTAGATTCACCAGATGCATTAGTGTAAGAATATGTAATCTTACCACCAAGACCAGCTGTTAGCTTTAGAGTATAAGTAGCCTTAGCAAATGTAGGTGTTGGAAGTGTAACAACGCCATTCTGTGGAACAGTAAGTGTGATTACTGTGCTAGTGCCAAGAGTAGCATCGCTCCAGCCAGTTAGTTCATAACCAGAAGCAGGAGTAGCCTTAACCTTGAATGTTTCACCCTTCTTAACCTTAATGCTGTTACTATATGTAGTACCATCTGTACTTACCTGAATAGAACCGTTTGTACAAGTAACTGTATTTACATCTACAATTACCTCTGAAGTGTCTGCTACTACATTGAAGGTTGCTGTAACATCCAAAGTATCAGTATCAACAAGATATGTATCTTTTTCGAATTTAAATGTATACGCAGATGTACCTGTTGCAGTTAATCCACATTCAGCAAATTTATCTGCTTCGATTAATACATTACCAATCTTCAGAGATTTAAGTGTACTCTTCATTGATACACCATCAAGTGTATAATCGCTCTGATGTACTGTAATTGTCAGAAGTGAACCATCCTTGATAAATGTTGTTGAAGGTGTAACTGTACCAGCAGAAGTATTTGTGTTACCATTCTGGTCTACAACATGAGTTTTTACCTCATAAGAATTATCTTCTACCTCAACATCCTTAATATATGGCTCAGCCTCTTTCAGGTTGAAGTATACAGGAGTATCTGATACATAGTTGTATGTTTTAATTTTTGCTTTACCGTCGCTGCCAACAACATAATTACCCTCTGAGTCGAATTCCTCATCAACTCTTGTCATAATTGTATAGCAGGTATAGTATTTAGCTTTACTTGCCTCAGTATGTGCAAGGTCAAATACCAGAGTTGCTCTGTTTTTATTTGTAAGAGCTACCTTACCACTTATATACTCAGAAGGTGTCCATGTTGTTACATTGCCACCGTCATCTATTGATGGAGTTAGTGTCATGTGGTTTTCTACACCATAAGCTCTTACCTGTACTGGATAAGACTTACCATTAATATCAGTAATATTCTTAAGCTTTGTATAATCGCCACTATCCTTTATCTGCTCCAGAAGATGCTCTTCTGTGAACAGTTCGTCAGTAGCATAGCCATCCTGATTATATAGAAGGATGTAACCCATATGAGTAATATTACGGTCAGTATCCTCAGAACCAACTGAGCTGAACATTACATTGATACGGGTACGGTCTTGTGTTGTACCGTTTGCAAGGTCTTTTGAGTAAGAGTCATATACCTTCTCTGTAGAAGCTGCGTCATGTCCAGAGCCTAAGCCTGTAACATTATAACCCTTACCAGTTACGCAGATTGGTGCAGGAAGCTGTGTGTAGCCATCTTCGCCTTCGTAAACAGCCTTCAGAACGATATCACTTGTTACACGATATGCGTAAGAGAAGTTTGATGATACAGGAGTATAAATAGTGCCACCCTTACCATTGCTTGTAGCAATTGACCAATATCTGAATGCATGCTCTGTACCTTCTGCATCTTTATAGGTTTTAGCTGTTCTTAGCTTGTTAAGCTCGATAAGGCTGTTGAATGGATAACCCTTCAGCTTTGTGCCTGGATTAGCAGAGTCTGCTGGTGGCTCTACTGTACCAGATGCAATATTACCATTATCATCTCTGCACTCATACTCAACAGTATATAGTCTGTCAGTATCAAAATAAGTTACAAGATGTACTGTCTTACCTGCAACATATTCACTAGGTAGACCCTCAGCATTAGCAAGATCAGCATCTGTCAGAACATGATTAAAGTCAATACTATGAATATTGTTCTCATCGTCTTCGATGATACTATATTCCTTCAGAGGGTTTTTAATTGTTGGAGCATAGTTGATTATAGTATCAATGTCTGCTTCTGTGCCTGTTAATGTACCAGGCATCTCTCTTGTAAAGTATGTGTAGTGGGTCTCCATTGATGTTGGCAGACCTTTTTCGATATGTCTGTCGTAGAATCTGTACAATACTGCTGTTGACTTTGTTGTGTTGTTGAAATCAAGGTGAGTAACATTGTTCTCGCCTGTTAACTTAGTAGCAACCTTAGCCTCAACACCGTTTGACAGAGGAGTTGATTCTACATAAGCATTTTCTTTATTTTCTGTACCAGCTGTAACATTTGCAACTGCATAGCCCTTAGAGTCGTTGCTTGTACCAGTTTCCAGAATACGATATCTTGTGCCAACAGGAACACCCTCGACAATAGCAGTCTGTCCTACCTTCAGCTCGATACCGTTTGTTTTAAGAGCATACTCATTTGCATCAGAAGAAATTGTACCATCAGCATTCTTTACCTTATAAATTACATTGTATTTTGCAAAATCACTGTTTGTACCACCAAATACATTTGCAAAGTCAATTGTAAAGTAGAATACAGTGTTGTTGTCAGCGTCTTCGCCTTGTGCAAGCTTTTTAGTAAACTGAACTGTACCAGTTTTTACTGTGTTTGTATAAGTAGCTGTGATTTTTTCACCTGAGGAATTTGCACTACCAAATGAGAATTTACCATCATCGCTTATTGTAACTTTATTGTTACCGTTATTTCTAAGATCCAGATTGCTGTCATAGTAATCGCTTGCTAGTCTGCCTGATACTATTGAATTTGCTGGTGCACCAGGAGAAGGATAGCCTGACACGAATGTTTTCAGTGCATCCTGTGGTACTAGCTGAATAGTACTGTTAACAACAAACTGGTCGTTGAATACTGCTGACTGATTGTAAAGCAGGTCTACGCCACCGTTAGTAGCAACCACACCAACACCACTGCCTGAGCTTGCAGTGCCGTTTTTACTTGTGTTTGTGTCACTCCATAAAAAAGTTGTGCCAGCTGCTGTAGCAAAGCCTGTACCACCATTTGTAAATGAACCAGTAGGCTTAGTAACCTGAGAAGCTGCTACTACCTGCTGTAGTGTTGTTGTTGTATTATCATAGTTAGCTCTATCAAATTGTTGTGTGATAGGCATTTTAGCTGTTGGGTTTTTAGATGCAGATGTAGAGTTTGAGCTTAGCACAACCTCGTGTACATCACGGTCTGCCACACTCATAGTTTCGTCAACAAAACCTGAGTTAACATCC
>JAXJDU010000022.1:0-3906 GCA_036301785.1 Acutalibacteraceae bacterium
AAGGATAATAACGCTTGTAGTCCTCTATCATATATATAGCGTTACCCAGCTCGTATTTTTCATCAAGCTCATCAATAAGCTCAACGACCTTATCCTTTTCGACCGTTTCAACCTGTCGTTTTACTACAGAATAGTAGCTGGTACCCTTTGCTTTATTAAAAACTGTTTCCTGGTCTAAATCTAATATTTCTGCAAGCCTTTGTGCTATGTATGTTCGTTGCTCATCGTTTTCTATATATTTTGGAACAAGAACAACCTGCCATACAGTGGCACTTTGTGCAAGGATTTTTCCGTTGGTGTCATATATAACACCACGCTTTGCAGATATTGTTGTATCATTAAGCTGTTGAGAATACGCTCGCTGCTGAAGCTCATCTCCTCTGATAATGCTAAAATAAAAAAGTCGTGCAATCGCTAATCCAAAGCCAAAAACTAACAGAAGTGCCAGTAAAACCTTGGAACGAAATATAATGGTTTTATTACTTCCTACATTCGACATAGCTTCCTCCTTATATTTTATTAAATTTTTTGTTTGATTTAAGTGTAAATTGTAGTTTAGCAGGGGCTTTGCCCCTGCACCCCACCACCCTTTAAAAAGGCTGGACCTAAACTTTACGCTTTTCTCTATTAAAGTTTGTTATTAGCTCGACAAATTCCAATTTATTCTTTTGCAAAAAATAAGGGTTGTAACAGTAACCAATAAAAGGTATAAGTTTATTTTATCCCTTTACTAATCACAACTACAGGGATATTCTCCCAATATGTTACAACCGCTTTTAATATTCCCCTATATGTTTATGCCACAAGGCATATATTAAGACCATAAATCAGCAATTGCATTTGCTATAGTCTCAAATATATTTGTTCCACCTGTTTCAGAAACCTCTGCTTTGTCACCCTCTGAAAGGCTTATATATTCCTTCTGGTATGAATCTGCTCTGCTCATACCAAGCTCTGACTGTGCACTTTCTTCAACAATGTCAGATGAATACTTTGCTTCTACCTTCATCTGGGTTTGTATGTATAAGCTTTTCTGTTCCTCAAGTGTTTTGTTTGCATTGCTTATCTGCTGGTTAAGCTCTGTAAGCTGAGCCTGCTTGACAATTACGCAACCAAGCATAACAGCAACAACAGCACCACAGCTAAGACCTTTAATAATTCCTAAAATCTTGTTTCTTTTGTGCTGCTCTGCCTTTGCTTCTGCTTCGATTTCTTGCTTTAATCTTTTTTCTTTCTCTTTTTCTTCCTCATTTATCTCTGCTGTTTCAAATAAAGATATATCGTAAGACTCTTTATTATACATAAAAGCCATATAATCACCCCGAATAATTTACATAAAAACATTTTACCTACAGCTTTTTCTCATTTTCTCTTCTTATATAGTGATATTTATTCTCTTCAAATAAGCCTCTACGCCGGCTTAAAATCGTGCACACAATTACTACTAAAACAATACCTTCTTAAATCAAACACACATAATATCTTTAAACTAACTTCAACTTAATACATATAAACTCTACCAGCTGTAGCAAAATAATAAAATATAGATATATAAATCATTGTTTTTATAAAGATTGTACAACAACCTGAAATTTATGGAAATTCAACAAGAAAAAACCATTTATTTTAGGCATATCATACTGAACAAATACATTCTACTACATATATGCGTGTTTGTCAAAGGCTTTTTGTAAAAAGTAAAATAAAAAATTACAGTTTCGTAATGGCTCTTAATCTGGCACTTCTTGATCTTGGATTTTCGCTTAGCTCCTGCTGTGAAGCCTCGACCGGCTTTCTGAAAACAAGCTCTGCCTTTGGCTTGTTACCACACACACAAACAGGAAAATCCTTTGGACAAGTACAGCCTACACACCATGAAGCCATTGTTTTTTTAACAATTCTATCCTCAAGAGAATGGAAGGTTATTATAGACATTCTTCCACCTGGATTCAAAAGTTCAAAGCCACCACTTAACCCCTCTTTTAATCGGTCAAGCTCTCCGTTTACTGCAATACGCAAAGCCTGAAAGGTTTGTCTTGCAGGGTGCCCTTCTCTTCTTTTGGCAGCAGGCACAGCACTTTTAATAATTTCAGCCAGCTGTATAGTTGTTTCTACTGGTGCCTTTTCTCTTTCTCTTATAATCGCCCTTGTTATCTGCTTTGCAAATTTTTCTTCGCCATAATGGCTGATAATTTTCACAAGCTCCTCATAAGGCAGTTCGTTAACCAGATCATAAGCAGATACACCCGACTGACTCATACGCATATCGAGTGGTGCATCGTGATGAAAAGAAAAGCCACGCTCCGGAGTATCTAATTGGCGTGATGACACACCTATATCAAGCATTATACCGTCTATGCCACTTATGCCCAGACCGTTTACAATGCTTACAACATCAGAAAAATTACCTTTACAGATGATGGAGTTTTCGAAATCTTTAAATCTTTCTGTAACAGTTGCAATTGCGTCTGGGTCCTGGTCAATTGAAATAAGCTTACCCTTTGGAGATAAACGCTTTAAAATTTCATAAGAGTGACCGCCACCACCTGCTGTGCCGTCAACATATATTCCGTCCGGATTAATATTAAGCGAATTTATTGTTTCTTCCAGTAAAACCGGTTTATGTGAAAATATCATTTACAGCACCTCCAATAAAACTGATACAGCTATACAACATTGTGCGAATTGTATAATTTAAATTCCCAAAAGTGCCATAGCATCTTTAATACTTTGTTGAGTCTGGCTCGCAAGATATTCATTCCAACTATCAGTATTCCAGATTTCTACTCTGTTACCCGAGCCAATCACGGTTACATCCTTATCTATACCAGCATATTTTCTTAAATGCTCTGGCAATAAAATTCTGCCCTGAGCATTTGGTACAGCCTCGGTAGCACCTGCACAGAAAAATCTTACAATATCAGTTGCTGTTGCAATAGGCTGATTTGCAAGCTTATCCAGAAACAAATCCCATTGTTCCTTTGAAAGTACAAAAAGGCAATTATTTATGCCCATAGTGACATAGAAGCTTTCGCCAAGCTCCTCACGAAACTTAGCAGGTATTATCACACGCCCTTTGGCGTCTATATTATGTTGATAACTACCTATAAACATAACTGCTCCTCTGTCATCTTAAAACAGCACTGAATGCTGTATTTATTCCCTTACTCCTGTTGTTTTTGTACCCAGATGTTATTCTTCTGTCCTTTTGTGACACAAAAAGACAAAAACTGTGCCTTTTGTGACCCTTGTGTTTAAATTATAGACTATAACCTAAAAAAATGCAAGGTTATTTTCACTATTACCGACATAATACCCTATATTTTTTTCATAAAAAAGCTGCACCCGACTTATTACATCGGGTACAGCTTTTTACTTTGCTATTCTGTTGTAATTAAAGCTTGTCACTTAACAGCTTTTCCAGCTTAAATACCTTTACTGCGTTTTTATACATAAGCTTTTCATATTCTTCTTCAGTAATTAATTCCTTAAGCTCGTTAAAATACTGCTGATAAAGAGAGCGTTCTCCCTTAGGATTAAAGCCGAGTGTATCAACACCATCTATAGTATTATCCGTACCGAAAAGAATTTTATCTGCACCACATTCCTTTATAGCCTGCACAGCAGACTCAAGTGGTACCCATGCTGTATCTCCATACAGATTTTTTCTTTCTTTAATCATTTTTATAGCTTCCTGATTATCCGTACCTAGTCCCATATGCCCCATTATAAATTTTACATCAGGGTATTTTACAGACATTTCGTACACACCCATGCAGCTTGATTCTGCACTGTTGCCTGTGTGAACAAGTACAGGAAGATCAAACTGCTCTGCAAGCTTTATATATTCCTCTACAGATGGTGAATTAAAGCTTATAAATGAATGTACGGGATGTACCTTTATGC